>DATCEJ010000067.1:0-2162 GCA_036510135.1 Roseiarcus sp.
CTCCGTCCGGTATTCGGCGGCGATCGACAGGTTCGCGAGCCCGAGCGGAATCGTGCTCGCGGATCCCGACGTGTCTCCGCTCACGAGCATGAAGGCATAGAAATATTCCTTCCACACGCCGATGAACTGGAAGATGGCCACGGTCACCAATGCGGGCCGCGCCAGCGGGAGGAGGACCCGCCAGAAGGCGGCGAATTCACCGCATCCGTCGACGATCGCCGCCTCGTAGAGCGAGCGCGGAAGCGAACGGAAGAAGCCCGCGAGGATGAAGATCGCGAACGGAAGCCCGTTGGCGGTGTAGACGAGGACCAAGCCCGCCCGGGAATTAAGGAGGCCGATCGTGCGGAGTTCGAAGAAGAGCGGGACCACCGCGAGCTGCGCCGGTATCGTGAGACCGGCGATGAACAGCCCGAAGGCAAACCTCCCGGCCGGATGATGGAACCGGGCGAGCGCATAGGCGGCCATTGACCCCAAAGCCACGATCAGGAAGACCGATGTCGCCGTCACCACAACCGAGTTGGCGAAATAGTCCCCGAAATGCGCCTGCGTCCACGCGTGGGCGTAATTCTCGCCGTGAAGGGAGCCAAGCGCCGGCAACGCAAACGTGTCGCTGAAGATAGCGTCATCCGCCTTGAGCGACGAGTAGGCGACCCAGATCATCGGGAATATGAGCCACGCGGAATACCCTATCAGGGCCGCGGCGACCACGATCCTCGAAAAGCTAAATTTTCCCGGGGGCTTCGGCTTCATCCGGTTTCGACTTCATCCCCTTTCGCGCCCCGAAGCACCACTGCGCTGCCCGCGAGCACAAGCGAAAACAATATCACGGCGAGCGCCGCGGCACGGCCGATGTCCAGGTCCTTGAACATCGTGGTTACGAGAAGCGTTCCCAGTGTGCTCACGCCAGCCGAGGGATCCTGCGAGGTGAGGAGCCAGATCATCTCGAAAGCGTTCAGGCAGCCGATGACGAGGAACACCGCGGAAATCGCGACCACGCCGCGGATCAGCGGAAAAGTTATCGAGAAAAACTGCATCCACCCCGGGGCACCGTCGATCTTGGCGGCTTCGTAAAGCTGGGGATCGATGCCCTCCATGGCGGCGAGGTAGAGGATCAGGTTGAAGCCGCACGCCATCCAGATGTAGATCGGAATCAGCGCGCCGTAGAGATGACCCTCTGAAAGCCACGCGTAGTCGGCGAACGAGGCGAGCCACGGCCAATGGAGCGCCCTGCCGACGCCGGCGAGGCCGGCGTTCACAAGGCCGCCGTGCGGCTGGTAAGCGTTCAGCCAAACGAGCGTCGCCGCTATTCCCCCCAGAAGGTTTGGAAAGAGAAGGACGATGCGGAATGCGTCCGCCCCCCAGATGCCGCGGTGGATCATCAGCGCGAAAAAGAGCGCGAGCGGCACGACGACAAGCGCCGGCACGACCATGAGATAGAGATTGTTCCCGAGGGCGGTCCACAGGGCGTCGCTCTCGAAAAGGAGCGACTTGAAATTATACAATCCCGCCCATCCCCGCGCGCCGACGCCGTCCCAGTGCGTGAAGGCCCAGAGGAACGCGACAAGAGCGGGAGCAAGGACGACGGCGACATAAAGGCCGAAGGCCGGCCCGACAAATCCCGCGGCCATTCCCGGCCGCAGTCTGCCAAAGCCATCTCCCTGCTTGTGCCGTTTTGCGGAGCCAAGCATGGGGCCGATGCCTGAGAAAAGTATCCACGCTGAAATCGCCGCCACGCCGGCCACGAGCAGCGTCCCCGCTACAGGATGCCGGTAGACGATCCGGTCGGGCTCGGCGAACCGCGCCCTGTCGGCGGCGGCCGCGGCCTCGAGCTTGCTCGAGAAGTCCGCGGGGTTCATGCGACCTTCCATGAGGGCACGCGTGTCGTCGACCCGGGCCTGACGGATCATCGGCGCCAGCATCATCGTCTGCGGCATGTTGAACGCGTCCGCAGCCCCCGAGATCATCGCCGCAAGCGGGCGCATCCTTGTGGAGTAGGCTTCAAGGGGGACGCCGCGAACCGAAACCGGCGCGTCCGTCTCGCGGACGAAGGCCTCGGCGCTCGCGCTCGAGGTCAGGAAGCGCAGGAAGTCTATCGTCAGGCGCTCCCGCTGCAGGTTTCCCGTGTTGAACACGAAGAAGCTGTCGCTTGAGGCCTGGATTGT
>DATCEJ010000068.1:0-15442 GCA_036510135.1 Roseiarcus sp.
TCGCCGCTGGACGCAGCGGCAAGGGCTGTGTGATCGATTGTTCAATTCTCGACATGACGGCGAGCCTCGGCGGCATCGCGCTCTCCGCGCGGGCGTCGGGAATGCTGGACGCGGAGAGCCCGAGCCCGTTTCACGACTCGCCATTCTACGACGTCTACGCCTGCGCTGACGGACACTATGTCACCGTCGGCGCGCTCGAGCCGCAATTCTACGCGGTCATGCTCGATAAGCTCGGTCTTGCGGACGTCGACCCAAAGGCGCAATACGACCGCGCCGCCTGGCCGGCGCTGAAAACGCGGTTGCGCGCTTTGTTCCTGAGCCAGCCTGGCGCACATTGGCGCGCGCTGCTCGAGGGCTGCGACGCCTGCTTCGCGCCAGTGCTGAGCCTCGCCGAAGCCGCGGCCCATCCGCATATGAAGGCCCGAGGAGTTTACAAGAATGGCTCCGACGGCGAACTGGAGCCGGCTGCGGCGCCACGCTTCCTGCCGCTCGGATGAGGCGCGCTGCGGCATGGGTAGAGAAGAACGAAAGCTTGACGATGCTGAATAGCGCGATACCCGAGACGCTTGTGTTTCCCAATCCTGACCTGCCGAAGCCGGGCGAAACGATCGAGGTTCGTCCGGGCGTCCTGTGGGCCCGTTTTCCCCTTCCGTTTCGGCTTGATCACGTCAACATTTATCTGATCGAGGACGGCGACGGCCTGGCGGTGGTCGATGCGGGAATTGACGACGCGCAATCGCGCGCGGCGTGGGAGGCCCTGCTCGCCGGGCCGCTTCGCGGCCGCAGACTGACACGAGTCATCGCGACCCACTTTCACCCCGACCACGTAGGTCTGGCCGGCTGGCTCTGCGAGCGCTTCGGCTTGCAGCTCGCGATGAGCGAGGCGGAATATCTGATCGCGCTCAACATTCGCCTCGACCCTCAGGGATTGAAATCGGAGCCCTATCGCAGTTTCTATCGCTCGCATGGGCTAACAGAGGAAAGCACGGAGCTCTTGCTTGGCAATGGCCTGCAATATTTGAGAATGGTCTCCCCGCCTCCAAAGACTTTTCTGCGTCTGATTGACGAGGAGCGGATCAGGATCGGGGGCCGCGAATTCGAAGTGATGACTGGCGCCGGCCATTCGCCCGAGCAGGTGATGCTCTATTCGAAGGCCGACAATTTTGTCCTTATCGGCGATCAGGTGCTGGCCAAGATCTCGCCCAACGTCAGCGTCGAGGCCATGGATCCGGAAGGGGATCCGCTCGGCGCCTATTTGCGCTCGCTCGAGAGGCTGAAGCGCGCGCTGCCGGAGGACGTGCTCGTTTTGCCGGGTCACAGGCTGCCGTTCGTGGGCCTGCACGCGCGCGCCGACGAACTGATCGCCCATCATGAGGCGCGTTGCATGGCGGTTGTCGAGGCCTGTAAACAGGGGCCGCAGACGGTCGCCGAACTCGTGCCCGTCATTTTCGGGCGCAACATCGACGACCCGCACCAGCTGACTTTCGCCTTCAGCGAGGCCCTCGCGCATGTGAACATCCTCGTGCGCAGCGGTCGGCTGCGCATCGCCAAGGCCGCGCACGGGCTCGCGCTCGAGGCGGCGTGAGGGCGGGGGAGTGAAAGCGACCTCGAGCCTTCCCGAGCCTAATCGCTTTCGGAGGGCTTGGGGCTGTCAAGCTGCGGCCAGCACCGCTTTTCTGATGGTCTCGGGCAGGTCGATCAGGCGGAACAATGCCTTGGGATAAAGATAGTCGTCGCCCGATTCATCGATTATCCGCAGCAGTCCGTGTTCTTCGGCGTCGCGATCTCGAAGCGCGACATAGATTTTTCGCTTCTCGAGCGATGCCGGATAGCCATCGTTGTCGATACAGACGACGAGTTGCTTTGCTTGCGGGTTTGCCATGGGTTTCTTCAAAGAAGGTGCTTGATCTTGAATTCCTTGCGTCCGATCCCGGCCGCTTCGTACCAGTGTATCTCAGCGAGACGGACGGAGCCATCAGAAAGCCGAATGCGAGCAACGCCTTTACGCTTGCGCCAGCGACCCCGGCCGTAGACCCGCCTCAGCCGCGCGACCTCGCGGATCGCGGAACCTGCGGCGAAAGTTTCGATCTCGGATATTTCCCCGAGAATCTCGAATGTCATTCGTTAACCGTGTCAATAGCCCTTCGGACCGTCAAAGCTCCGACGTTTCTCCGCCGCGCACCGCCATGCCGCGCACTTGTCGCGAGCCTTGCTCAAAACCCCGCGAGCACCACCTTGCCAATGGCGCGCCCCGACTTGAGGAACCTCATCGCTCGCATGAGATTGGCCGCGTCGATGCGTCCGTAGTTCTCGCGCATTGTCGAGCGAACGCGCCCGGAATCGACGAGATCGGCGACCTCGTTCAGGAGCCTGTGCTGGGCCTCGATGTCGGCGGTCTGAAGCAAGGGCCGCGTGAACATGAGCTCAAAGTGAATGGACACGCTCTTCGGCCTGAAGACGAAGAGATCGGAAGCTTCGGCGTTGATGAGAGCGACGCGCCCCTGCGGCGCAATCAATTCCGCGAGGTCGGCGATGAGACCTCCCATCGGCGATGTCGCGAAGATGAAACCAGGACTGCCGATGCCAAGGGCGGCGACCTGAGTCGCAAGCGGCTTCTTGTGGTCGATGACATGATGCGCGCCCATGTCCTTCGCCCATTGCACCGTCTCGGGCCGCGATGCGGTCGCCACAATGGTCAGATCGGTCAATTGCCTCGCGAGCTGGATGGCGATCGACCCGACGCCGCCGGCGCCGCCAAGGATCAGAATCGCGCGCGCCGCCCCGGGGACGGGTTTCGCGACATCGAGCCGATCGAACATCGCCTCCCAAGCCGTGATTGAGGTCAAAGGCAAGGCCGCTGCGGCGGCGAAATCGAGCGTGCGCGGCTTGCGGCCGACGATCCGCTCGTCGACCAGATGAAACTCCATGTCCGCGCCCTGGCGGCCGACGCTGCCGGCGTAGAACACTTCATCTCCCGGCTTGAAAAGCTGCGCCCCACGTCCAGTTTCCGCGACCAATCCGGCGGCGTCGTATCCCACGACCTTGATGGCGTCCGTATCGGCGGGTGCGCCAGGACCTCCGCCGCTCGCCACCTTGTAGTCGACGGGGTTGACCGAGACCGCGCGCACCTCGACGAGAAGATCGCGACCTTCCGGCCGAGGTCGCGGGATATCGAACGCCTCGAGATGATCGAGCTCAGGGCTCGCCTTGCGATATCCGATCGCCCGCATCCGCTTCGTCTCCAAGTCGTCGGCCGTTTCGCGTAAAGTAACCGGGGTCGGCGCGCTTGGCGAGAAGCTCCTTTAATTGGCGGCCTTAAGCGCCTCGCTCAGCCCAAGCGCTGATTTCATCAGTCGATCGCGCAGGCGAATCGGGAGTCGCGACATCAGCATTGATGCGCCCGAGCCATTTGATGCGCACGCGCTGATGGCGAGATCGGCAGCGGCCCCGACGCGCCGCAACGTCTCGAACTGCTCTCACGCCTCGTTCAATCCAGCGCCGCGTTCGCCAAGAAACGCAATACCTTTGGCTGTGAGCTCAAAGGCCGAGCCCGGATGGTCCGCCGTCGGCTGCACGTAGCCTTCGGCGATTAGCCGCTCCAGATCACGCTGTTGATCCCTCGTCGACTTAGATGGGTCATGCTCTTCGATGGCGCAGAGTAGCGCGATTTGCGAGTTCGTCAGATCGTCCGACATTCCGGCGCCTCCAGTCCTGCTCCGTGCACCCTAGCCGATCGTCATCAGGCTTGCATTACCGCCGGCCGCGGCGGTATTGGTCGCGGTCGCGCATTCCTCGACAAGATCGGCAAGGTAGTAATCTTCGCCGGCGGTCAGGCGAGCGCTGGACAGTGCCTGCAGCCGCACGATCGGCCCAGTGCGGCTCGCGAGTTTGCGCAGGGCGTCCGACGTCGCCGGCTCGTCGCCTTCGAGTAGGGCGAAGGCGAGCGCAGGCGCGCCCAAAGGGTGCTCCACACGAGAGATCCGGTGCCTGAGTTCCACTGGCAATCCCGATAGGACGCGCTCCGCGAGCGTTGCGTTGACCACCGCGTCATTGCCGGTCGCCAGGATCGCGCCGATCTGGATGAGAAGGCCGCTTTCGCTCCCGCCCACAGCTGCAATGCGGCCGCGCCGCCGAAACGTGTAGACGTTGCGCTCGCCGACCGGCCCCTTGAGTTCAACGCGTGCGCCGAGGGGTGAGCGCGCCATCATTCCCACACACCGTTCGGCTTCCTCTGCATGGCCACGGGCGGAGAGCCAGTCGATGTAGGCGCGGATGCTCCCGTTTGTCGCGCCCGCGCCTTCCAAGCCGTCCAGAATATCCGGCGCAGGCTCGGCTATGAGGCGCGAAAGATAGAGCGGGCCACCGGCTTTTGGCCCTGTGCCGGACAGCCGAGAGCCGCCGAACGGCTGCACGCCGACTGTCGCGCCGATGACATTGCGGTTGATGTAGATGTTGCCGGCCTCGATGCGTTCAACGACACGCGCGATCGTCTCGTCGATACGCGTGTGGAGGCCGAACGTCAGGCCATAGCCGGCGGCGTTGATGTCGTCGATCAGTTTGTCGAGCGCCTCGCGTTTGTAGCGCAGCACGTGCAGCACCGGCCCGAACACTTCACGTTCGACGTCCGCGATCTTGCTCACTTCGATCAGCGTCGGCGGGACGAATGTACCGTGCGCTGTCCTGTCGCCGAGCGAAGTTTGGGTCACCTTGTGACCGCGGCTACGCATTTTGTCGATGTGGGTTGTAATGGCATCGCCCGCCTCCGCACTGATGACCGGTCCGACGTCGACCGAGAGCTTGCGCGGATCGCCGACCTCAAGCTCGGCCATTGCGCCCTTCAGCATCGTGAGCATGCGGTCGGCGACATCGTCCTGCAAGCAGAGGATACGCAAAGCCGAACAGCGCTGGCCGGCGGAATCGAACGCGGACGACAGGACGTCGACGACGACCTGCTCCGCGAGCGCCGAGGAATCCACCACCATTGCGTTGAGGCCGCCGGTCTCGGCGATGAGAGGGAGCGGCGCGCCGCGGCGCGTAAGGCGGCCGGCGAGCTCTTTTTCGATCAGTCGAGCGACTGGCGTCGAGCCGGTGAAGACAACCCCTTGAACGCGTGGATTGGCGACCAGCGCCGCGCCAACTTCGCCCGCGCCGGGCATGAGTTGCAGCGCATCGCGTGGGACGCCCGCTTCATGCAGCACCCGGACGGCTTCGGCGGCGATGAGCGGCGTCTCCTCCGCGGGCTTGGCGATGACGGAATTGCCCGCCGCGAGCGCGGCGGCGGCTTGGCCAGCGAAAATCGCGAGCGGAAAGTTCCAGGGACTGATGCAGACGACGAGGCCCAGCGGGGCAGGGGACCCGGGAAGCAAAGTGCGCGTCGCCTCGTGCGCGTAGTAGCGTAAGAAGTCCGCGGCCTCGCGGACTTCCGCGACCGCATTGGCGTAAGACTTGCCGGCCTCGCGTACGATGAGCCCGATGAGCAGATCGTTCCGCGCTTCAAGGAGGTCGGCGGCGCGGCGCAGGAAGATGGCGCGCTCCACCGGCGTGATCGCAGCGAAAGCGGGCGCGGCGCGGTCGCCAATTTCGATCGCCGCAGCGACTTCATCAGCGCGCGCACGGCGGGTGAAGCCGACAATGTCGCTTCGGTTGGCGGGGTTCAACACCGGCTCGCCTGCCTCGTCGCCGGCGCCGCCCGGGGGAAAAGCGCGCCAGGCCGTCTCAGCGCTTGCATCCAGTCCTTTGGCGAGCTTGCAGAGGCGTCCTTCGTCGGAGAAATCGAGCCCGCTCGAATTGACCCGGTCGGGCGCATAGAGATCGCGCGGCGCCGCAATCTTGTCGTGCGCCGCCCCGATCGGCTGGATTGAGCGCGCGGTCTCAACTGGATCCGCGACCAGGTCGTCGATCGCCACGCTCGCATCCGCGATGCGGTTCACGAACGAGGTGTTGGCGCCGTTCTCCAGCAGCCGGCGAACGAGATAGGCGAGCAGGGTTTCATGCGAGCCGACCGGCGCGTAGACCCGGCATGGCCGGTTGAGCTTCTCCCGGCCGACCACCTCCTCATGGAGCGGTTCCCCCATGCCGTGCAGGTACTGGAATTCGTACTGGCCGCGATAGAAATCAGGGCCGGCGAAGACGAGCACGGATGCGAGCGTCTGCGCGTTGTGGGTGGCGAATTGCGGATAGACGGCATCGGGCGCGGCGAGCAATCTGCGCGCGCAGGCGAGAAAGCTCACATCGGTGTAGACCTTGCGGGTGAACACGGGAAAGCCGTCGAGGCCGTCGACCTGGGCCCGCTTGATCTCCGAATCCCAATAGGCGCCCTTGACCAGGCGGATCATCAGCCGGCGACCCGAGCGGCGCCCGAGATCGATCAGCCAGTCGACGACCGCCAGGCAGCGCTTGCCATAGGCCTGGATGACGAAGCCGAGTCCGTTCCAGCCCTTGAGATCGGGGTCGAGGGACAGCGCCTCAAGAATGTCGAGCGACAGATCGAGCCGGTCCGCTTCCTCGGCGTCGATGTTGAAGCCGATGTCATAGGATTTGGCGAGCGCAGCCAGATCTTTCGCGCGCGGCAGCAATTCCTTCATGACCCGCGCGCGCTTGATGCGCTGGTAGCGCGGGTGGAGCGCCGAAAGCTTGATCGAAATGCCTGCCCCTTCGTAGATGCCGAGACCACGCGAGGCTCGGCCGATCGCGTGGACGGCGCGTTCGTATTCGTCGAGATAGCGCGTGGCGTCCCCGGCGGTCGTCGCCGCTTCGCCCAGCATGTCGTATGAAAAGGTAAAACCGCTCGCCTCGCGCCCGCGGCTGTTTGCGATCGCTTCTTCGATCGTGCGCCCGGTGACGAACTGCTCGCCCATAAGCCGCATGGCGACGTCGACGCCGGCGCGGATGATCGGCTCGCCGCTGCGCGCGATGAGGCGGGTCAGGGCTGCCGACAAACCCTGCTCGCTGGTTGTCGTCACGAGGCGGCCGGTCAGCACCAGGCCCCAGGTGGCGGCGTTGACGAACAGCGAGGGGCTCTGACCGACATGCGCGCGCCAGTCGCCGGGCGAGAGCTTGTCGCGGATCAACGCGTGGCGCGTCGCAGCGTCCGGAATGCGCAAGAGCGCCTCGGCCAGGCACATCAGCGCCACCCCCTCCTGGCTGGACAGCGAATATTCGTGAATCAAACCCTCGATGCCGCTCGAGCGCGTCTTCGCCCTGAGTTCGCTGACCAGGCTGCTGGCGAGGGTGCGGATACGGCCCGCTTCGTCCGCGTTCGCGGTCGCGAGCTTCAGCAGCGGCGGCAGGCACTCGGGCTCGGGGATGCGGTAGGCGGCGGTGATCGCGCCCCTGAGTGGCGTTTGCGACACGATCTCGGAGCGGAACGCGGCGAAGACGTCGGCGGCGTCGGACATCTCAAGCTCCCAGCCACCAGAACCTCGCGTGGCAGGGTAAATGGCGGCCAGCGCGATCTTAGTCTCGAGAAAGGGGTTTTGCCTATGCCGCCAGATGAGGTCGGCCGCGACAAAGCGCGGCCTTGCATCTTCGAGAGTATTGTTCGCACTCGCCGCGAGCGCTTGTTAAATGGTGATTGGGGTGGGGAATACGAGGATTGGCCATGCGCGTAATCGGCTTCGCCGGATGGAGCGGAGCGGGCAAAACAACGCTCATTGTCCGGCTCATTCCGGAACTGAATCGCCGTGAGTTCAGCGTTTCGACGATCAAGCACGCCCACCACAATTTCGACCTCGATCAACCGGGCAAGGATTCCTACGAGCATCGCGCCGCGGGCGCGGAAGAAGTGCTGGTCGTCTCCGCCAATCGGGTCGCGCTGATGCGAGAATTGCGTGGAGAACCCGAGCCGTCGCTGGCGGAGCTTTTGGGGCTGCTGAAGGACGTCGACCTTGTCCTGGTCGAGGGTTTCAAGCGCGACCCCCTGCCGAAGATAGAAGTATCTCGAGCGGCCAACTGTAAGGCGCCGCTTTATCCCGACGACCCGAATATCGTCGCGCTGATCAGCGACGCCGGTCCGTCCGGCGGACTGCCGCACGCGCCGATTGACGACATCGTGGCCGCGGCGGATCTCGTGCTCGCCCAAGCTCAGCCGCTCGCTGAAGTTCGGGCCAGGTTTGAGGGGCGGTCGTAGCTGGCGCGGGTTATATGTCGTTCGCTGACGTCTCGTCCTGAAGACCCACAAAGCGGGCGTCGCGAAGGATGTTCCTGTGGGAGCGGCCCCCACTCGCGCGTGCTGGAACGCCCTTCGAGGCCGCTGCGCGGCGCCTCAGGACGAGGCCGGGTGTTGATCCAATTGCAATGCGCTTCTGTAGCCTCTAGCCTCTAACTTTTGCCGCTTTGCGCCTCTCATTCGACGAGGCGACAATCGTCCCCTCAGTGAGAGCATGGACTGAACAATGAATGAGGCCACGCCGGCTTTGAGCCGGCGAAGATTGTTTGAGATCATTGGCGCGAGCGTCGGCGGAGCGGCCGCTTATCAGGCGATGACTCGGCTCGGATACGCCGAGGAATCGTCATACCGCGGTCCGATCAAACTCGATGGCGACCCCAAGGGCGCATCGGTCATCGTTCTAGGGGCTGGGCTCGCCGGAATGACCGCGGCAATCGAGCTTGAGCGCGCCGGCTACAAAGTGAGTGTGCTCGAGTACAACTCGCGTCCGGGCGGGCGGAACTGGAGCCTCCGGGGCGGCGACGTCTACACGGAGCTGGGCGGCGCGACGCAAACGTGCGAGTTCGACCCCGGCCACTATCTCAACCCGGGACCTTGGCGCATCCCCTATCATCATTATGCGATCCTGGACTATTGCCGCCGCTTTGGGGTGACGCTCGAGCCCTTCATCCAGCTCAATCACAACGCCTACCTGCATTCCACCAGCGCATTCGACGGCAAGCCGCAGCGCATTCGCGACATCAAGGCCGATTTCGACGGCGGTGTGGCCGAGCTCCTGGCCAAAGCTACGCGAAAGGGAGCGCTTGATGATGCGGTGTCGACGGAGGATCAGGCAATCCTGCTCGAGGCGCTGCGGTCGCTTGGGGCGCTCGACAAGGACTTCCGCTATCGCGCAGGCGATTATTCAGCGGCTCATCGAGGCTATGCGAAGCATGCGGGGGGTGGACTCAGCGCCCAGCCGATCGCTGGGGAGCCGATCGGGTTGCACGATATTCTGACATCCCGCCTGTGGCGGGGCTTGCAGAGTTTCCTGCTCTACGACTTTCAAACCACCATGTTCCAACCCGTCGGCGGCATGGGCCGGATCGGCGAAGCGTTTGCGCGGCAGATTCCGGACCGCATTCGATACGGCGCGAAAGTCATCGCAATCCAGCAGAACGACAACGGCGTCGCCATCGAGTTCGCCGACCTCATGGCCGGCGGGACGGTGCGCGAGGTCAGGGCCGACTGGTGCGTGTGCACGATTCCGCTCAGCATCCTGAGCCAAATCCCGATCAACGTGTCCGCGCCTATGAAGGCGGCGATCGACGCCGTTCCCTATGCTTCCGCTGTGAAGTTCGGGCTGCAGTTCTCACGCCGGTTCTGGGAGGAGGACGAGCACATCTTTGGGGGCATCAGCTACACCGATTTGCCGATCCGCCAGATCTCTTATCCCAGCACGAGTTTCAACGCGGGCGGCAAGGGCGTGCTGCTCGGCGGATACACGTTCGACGGAGCGAACTCTTACGAGTTCACGGCGATGGCGCCGGACGAACGCGTGAAGCGCGCGGTTGCGTTCGGCGCCCAGATCCACCCGCAATATCTGACCGCGTTCGAAAACGGCGTCTCGGTCGCCTGGAGCCGTGTCCCGTTCACGCTTGGCTGCGCGGGCGACTGGTCGGACGAAGCGCGAAAGGCCCATTACGACGACCTCTGCGAGATCGACGGGCGAATCGTGCTTGCCGGCGAACATTCCTCCTACATTCCGGCCTGGCAGGAGGGCGCCATCCTCTCGGCGCTCGATGCGATCCAGCGCCTGCACAAGCGCGTGATCGCGTCATGAGACGGGTCGCGCCAGGCACGCTCGCGCTCGTCGTTTCAGCGGCCGTTGTCGGGCCGGCGCCGGCCGATGACGCGCCGGCAAACAGCGCCGGCATGAGCCGCGGTTGGGAATTCAGCGAGCAGGGCGGAGCGGCCCTGTTCCAAAACGTCTGCGCCGGCTGTCATCAGCCGGACGCCAAAGGCGCGGTCGGCGCCGGCGCCTATCCGTCGCTCGTCGCCGACAAGAAACTTGATTCGAGCGACTTCATGTTGGCCGTGCTGCTTGGTGGGTTGAAAGGCATGCCGCCGGTCGGAGACATGATGAGCGACGCGCAAGTCGCCGAAGTCGTCAACTACGTCCGTACGCATTTCGGCAACACGTACTCAGACGCCGTGTCTGCAGCCGACGTTGCTACAGCAAGGCGGCGCGCACCGCCGCCCTGATTTCTTCCGAGGCGCGAAGTCAGAAATACAAAGTAAAAAAGTAGTTATATCCTCACCGTCCAAAACAGTGACGCGGAACTAAAAGGGGTCGTAACGCGCTGAAATCATTAAGGCGCGCCGGTAAAAATGCTGCTAGAGCGGTAACGGTCTTGGGGCCGAGCGGAGTCGCGCGAATGCTCTCAAGAGGGCGCCACGGCCTCACGATCGGCAGCCTCCTTGGCTTTCGCCGGCTCGAGGGCCGAGGTAACAGCGTCATCGACCCGTTCAAGCCAGGTGAACGTCAATTGCTGGCGGACCTCTTCGGGTATGTCCTCGAAGTCCTTCCGGTTGCGCGCAGGCAGCATGATGCGCCTCAAGCCCGCCCTGTGCGCGGCGACGATTTTTTCCTTGATGCCGCCGACCGGAAGCACGAGGCCTCGGAGGCTGATCTCCCCGGTCATCGCGGTGTCGCTGCGTATTGTGCGATCGGTCATCAGCGAGACGAGCGCCATGAACATCGCCACGCCTGCGCTCGGGCCGTCTTTCGGCGTCGCGCCCGCCGGCACGTGGATGTGAATGTCGGTTCTCTCGAAGCGCGAAGGGTCAATGCCAAACGAGCCAGCGCGGTTCTTGACGATGCTGAGCGCGGCTTGCGCGCTTTCCTTCATAACATCGCCCAGTTGTCCGGTGAGGATGAGCCGTCCACCGCCCGGAGTTACGGTCGCCTCGATGAACAGGATGTCCCCGCCGACCGGCGTCCAGGCAAGCCCCGTCGCCACCCCGGGGACGCTGGTCCGCATCGCGACCTCGTCCTCAAAAGGTGGTGGACCAAGAATGCTCAGGAGATCGCTACTCGAGATTGTGATCGAGCCGGTCTCGCCCTCGGCGACGCGCATCGCGGCCTGGCGCAGGACCCGGCCGATCTCGCGCTCCAGGCTTCGAACGCCAGCCTCGCGGGTATAGTGCTCGACGATCGCCCGGATCGTGTCGTCGGCCATCTCGACCTGTTCCGGCTTGAGGCCGTTCGCCTTGAGCTGGCGGCGAACGAGATAACGGCGCGCGATCTGGAATTTCTCGCTCGCCGTGTAACCGGTGAGACCGATGATCTCCATGCGGTCGCGAAGCGGGCCGGGAACGGTGTCGAGCATATTCGCCGTGGCGATGAACACCACGCGACTAAGGTCGAACGGCACCGCGAGGTAATTGTCGCGGAAGGTGTTGTTCTGCTCGGGGTCTAGCACCTCCAGCATCGCCGAGGCCGGGTCGCCCTGGATGCCGGAACCAAGCTTGTCGATCTCGTCGAGCATCATGACGCAGTCGCGGGCGCCGGCCTTGCGGATCGCCTGAATGATGTTGCCGGGCAAAGCGCCGATGTAGGTTCGCCGATGGCCGCGGATCTCCGCTTCGTCGTGCACGCCGCCGAGACTGACGCGGACAAATTTGCGGTTCATGGCGCGCGCGATCGACTGACCTAGCGATGTCTTGCCGACGCCAGGTGGTCCGACAAAGCAGAGAATCGGCGCCTTGCCGTCCGGTGAGAGCTTGCGAACAGCGAGATATTCGATGATCCGGCGCTTGATCTTCTCAAGCCCGAAGTGATCCTCATCGAGGATTCTGCGCGCGGTGGCAATGTCGATCGGCGTCTCCTCGGGTAGCGCCCACGGCAGATCGACGAGCCAGTCGAGGTAGGTCCGCACCATGCCGTACTCGCCCGCGGCTTCGGGCATGCGCTGCAGCCTGCGCAGCTCCTTGCGCGCCTGGTCGTCGACCTCCTTCGGCATATGCGCGTTCGTGACCGCCTTCTCGAGTTCGGCGATCTCGGCCGACTTTCCCTCGTCCGCTTCGCCAAGCTGGCGCTGAATGGCGGCCATCTGTTCGCGCAGCAAGACCTCGCGGTTGCGGGAGTCGAGCGAGGCCTTGGTTTCCCGCCCGATCTCTTGCGAGAGCCGAAGCACCTCGATCCGATGCGCGAGCAGTCGGGACACGCGCTCCATCCGGGCGCCGATCTCCACGGTCTCCAGAATCTCCTGCTTCTCGTCGGGCGTCGCATCCATGAAGGTCGCCACCAAGTCGGCGAGCCCGCCGGGCGAATCGACGCCCTGGATGGCCGTCAGCAGCTCGTTGGGCGCTTGCGGCAGGAGCTGAATCGCCTCGATCGCCTGCCCCTTGAGATGAACGAAACGGGCCTCGATCTCGTTCGACGTTGGACCGGGCTCGGGAATCCTTTCCGTCTTCGCGACGAAGAAAGGCCAACCGCTTAGGTAGTCAACAACGCGGAACCGATGCTCTCCCTGGCAAATGAGATGGTTCGTGCCGTCCGGCGCCGTTATGTAGCGAACGATATTGGCGACAGTCCCCATTTGATGCAGATCGACCGGCAGGGGATCGGCGACTTCGGCGCTTCGCTGCATCACGATGCCCACGGGCCTCTGCTCGCGTACCGCCGCTTGCGCTGCGAGCACGGAACGCGGGCGGCCGAGTGTGATTGGCAGCACGGTCGTTGGAAACAGCACCAAGCCGCGCACCGGGACGATGATCAGGGCGTCGGACGGCAACGGCGGCGAAGACGCAGCGCCGAGAGCGCCCTCGGAGCCTATCGCGGCGTCAGCCATTTGCGGCCCCCGATTTTTGCAGCGTTATGAGCATGTGGCCGTTCGAATGCGAACGGTGGATTGCGCTGTATCGGCCGGCCGGCAGACGAATCCGGCGCTCAAATCGGCCTTGCGGCAGTTCGAGCCGATGGATGATCGCGGTGCGCATCTCGTCGGGATAAGTCCGGGATCCCGAGATCAACAAGTCACCTTGATTGATGACCGCCTTGACCTCGTCGAAGTCGACCCCCGGCAGCGCGACCAGCACCAGCACTGCCCGTTCGGTCTCAAGGATATCAACCGGCGGCTCCCAGGCGACCGGGGAGCGTGAGCCGGACGGCGGAATGAATTGCCGGTGCATGCGCTCCGCGCGCGCCAGCACCTCGAAAGCCTCCGACCACATCCAATAGCTTGGAAATTTTGTTTCCATCGCCTCACCCGAACCAGCAGCGCCGGCTTTTCGATCCACGCCTATCGACGCTCCATAGCGCAATTCCGGTTTGCGTTCATCTTCGCGGGCCATCGTCGTCCGGATGAAACACGGGCTTTTGCGGCGTCGAACATCTCCACATAGGGATTGCGGCCGATTAGGATCAAATTTGCGGGAACAGTCGGGCTTGAGCTGACGCGCCTTTCCAGACTCGGCCGGCGGGCGGGTGTATGAAAGAGCGCGGGCAGTGGGAGGGGTAAACTTGCATTCGTCGATTGAGATCCTGACGACGCCGCGTCGAGACGATCTCGACCTTTTGCGGATCGCCAACGGGTCTGGGCTTTCGGTCAGCGTCCTACCGACCGGCGCCATCTTCGCCATCGAGCACGTGCAAGCGAATCGTCGGATCGTGATCAACCAGACGCTCGCCTTGCCGATCGGCAACGGCATGGCGCGCCTCTATCTGCGTGTGGGCGGACCTCGGCCGACGATTCTGCCCGTGATGGGTCCAGAGTCGCCGCTTCTGGTCGGCGCTTTGGACGACCGCTATGTCTGGGAGGGAGAACAGAGCGGCGTCGGCCATCGCGTCACCCTATGGCTGCATCCGCGATTGAACGCGTGGTTCTGGCGCGTCGAAGTCGTCAATCGCCGCGATGAAGAGCTCTCCTGCGACGCTGTCTTGATCCAGGATCTCGGGCTCGGCGATCAGGGCTTCCTGATGAACAACGAGGCCTACGCCAGTCAGTATCTCGACCACCACGTCGCGGCCCATCCACGCCTGAACCATGTTCTGATGGGCAGGCAAAATTTGTCGCAAGGCGGAGTATATCCGTGGGCCGCGCATGGCTGTCTCGAAGGCGCTGCGGGTTACGCGACGGATTTTCGGCAAGTGATGGGGCCTGCATATCGCGACGCCGATCAACTCGACGTACCCTTCGGGACCAATTTGCCCTCCGAACGCCTTCAGTACGAGACGGCGTGCGCGGCTCTGCAGTCAAAGGCCGTAACGCTCGAGCCTGGCGGAAAGGCGTCCTGGACATTTTTTGGCTTCTTTCAGCCTGACCACCCTGCGGCGTCGAGCGAAGCCGACGTCAGCCGGATTGACGCGGTTGAAGGCGCGAGCAGGGACTGGCGGGAGCGCGAAATCGCCTTATCCGCCCCACCGCGAAGTCTGCTTCATGACTCCCGTTCCGCCGTCTCGGAGACGCTCGACGATAAAGCGGTCCGAGCGCGATACCGTAGGCGTACGCATGTTGAGAAGGCCGGCGATCAGCTTCTGTCTTTTTTTGTTCCAGGAAGAACCCACAGCCGCCATGTCGTCCTCCGCGCCAAAGAGCACATTGTGGCCCGGCGCCACGGTTCCCTGGTGCGCAGTGGCCAGGAATTGCTGCCAGACGAGACGATTCTGTGCGCGACCGCGTGGATGCACGGCGTGTTCGGCGCGCAACTCACCATCGGCAATACGTCATTCCACAAGCTCTTTTCCGTCTCCCGCGATCCCTACAACATCACCCGCGCGAGCGGACTGCGCATATTGATGGAGACGAAGGACGGATGGCGCCTGCTGACCGTCCCTTCCGCTTTTGAAATGGGCCTCAGCGATTGCCGCTGGATCTACCGGCTCGCTGGGCGGACCGCCACAGTTTCTGCGACCGTGTCCGGTGAAGAGCCCGCCATGCAATGGCGCGTCACCGTCGAAGGGCCGCGATGTCGCTTTCTCGTTTTCGGCCACCTTGTACTTGGCGAGCAGGAATTCGCTCATGCTGGCCGCGTTGAGATCGATTCGAAACGGAAGCGCCTCACCTTCCGACCAGATCTGAACGATCGCTGGGGCCAGCAATATCCCGAGGCTGTTTACCGTCTTGTAACCAGCACGCCTGGGCGGATCGAAGCCATCGGCGGCGACGAACTTCTGTACGCCGACGGAAAGCGACGCAGCGGCGCGTTTGTTGCGATCCGCACGAAGACGACGAGTGACTTCGTGTTCGCGGTCGTGGGCTCGATGACCGACCCAAAGAAGGCCGATGCGCT
>DATCEJ010000069.1:0-4156 GCA_036510135.1 Roseiarcus sp.
CCGCCTTCATGCGTTCGGCCGGGATCGTCCAAAGCTTGGCGCTAAGATCAATTTCGGTCCACTTGGCCCCGATTACCTCGCCGGTGCGCGCCGCAGTGAGGATGGCGAATTCCAGCGCACGGGCTGACGCTCCATCCTTTGCCCTAAGCTTGGCCATAAAGGCCGGCATATCGAGATAAGGGACGGCGTCATGATGAACAACCGCGGCGACCTTTGTCTTCGCCGGCAAAAGTTCCTTTAGATGCCCGGTCCAGCGAGCTGGATTGTCTCCCGTGCGGTATTCGGCGACCGTGGCCCAGGCAAGCACGCGCTCGATTCGACCCCGCACGCGGGAGGCTGTCTCGGGTGTCTCGTACCAGATCGGCTCTAGAACCTTTCGAACGAGGCCAGTATCGATCGCAGAGACAGGCAAATCATTGATAACAGCCGTCGCGGCCGGAAAAACATGCTTACCGCGCCTCGTCTCGTTGAACGTGGCGGCCCACTGCGCGGCGTGCTTGTCATTCTTCCATCCGCCTCGGTTTGCCGCCACATAGGCGTCGGCGCAGTCCTTAAACGTCATCGCCTTGGCGGCATCGACCTTTTTCTGCCGCCGTTCCGCGTCGCGAGCCTCGCGGGGATTGATCCCCTCCGCAAGTAGATCGCGCGCCTTCTGGGCTCTCTCCCGCGCCTTCGCGAGCGACGTCGTGTTCAGCGGGCCAAGCCCCATGCTGTCATCCTTGCCGTCGAGCCTGAAGCGAAACAGCCAGGACTTCGTGTCGAAACTGCTCACCTGAAGCCAAAGACCGTAGCCGTCGCACACGTCTTTGGCGGCGCTTCGGACCTCCGCTGCCGTGAGCCTGTTAATTTGCCTCTTCATCGGGAGTCGAACCTCAGCAACCAACTAACCTACACACAACAATACACCGGATGTAGCCGGTTGTCAACGGACGATGTCGGATATGCTAGTTCGCGGAGTCGACTACAACCATTGGACGTTCCGGACGCTACCGCATTTTATCGAACACGCGTATGACGGACTCCGTCTCCGCCAGCAGCGATGCCCTCCGAGCGCTGGCGAGACTTACCAAACGAGCGAGCCATTTCATGATGCGTGACGGCGCCTCATATGTGGCGAACGCCTCGGAAAAATTGCGCAGATAACCGCCATCGTTGTCGGAAAGTGCTGCGCAGGACGGGAAAACAGTTTCCACGACAATTTCTTTCCAAAAAGCGGAAGGCCTGCTATAACAATCGGGTGGCCGGATCGGGGCCGGGCGTTCGAAGGGCGATCGCGAGCAGCAAAGTGGAGGCGGGTTTTTTTACTAGAATCGGTTATAACTCATTGGAATGTCGTGATTCCAGAAATTAAGCGTTAGTAAACGCCAGCAAGTTTACTAGCGTTTACTTACGCTTACTGGCGTCTATCGGCGTTTGATTTGCTGGGCGCCGTCCTCTCGCCGCCCAGCGACGGGTTCCTGAACGGCAGCGAGCGGATGCGTTTTACGGTTACGGCGACACGATGTTGGCGCTCGTCGGCGCAATCGGCGGTGTTCCGGTTCGCAAAGCCCGCTACAATCGTGCTCTTCTGCTTGTGACTCGGCAATGAACTCGTCCCGTCGCCTCTCACAATTGCGCGTCCGGCCGGTTGCAGGAAACGCGGCTCGCGGCTGGCTGACCGCTGGCCCGTTCCGCATTCGTTGCGCGTTGGGTCCGGCAGGCGTCGTCCGCATCAAACGTGAGGGCGACAAGGGCACCCCAGCGGGACGGTTCCAGCTCTTATGGGGCTATTATCGGTCCGACCGTGGGCGGCTGAGGACCGCGGGGGCTCCGCTCAAGCCCCTGCGCCGCGATCAGGGATGGTGCGAGGACCCGTCGAGCCCGCGCTACAATCGCCCCGTCCGACTGCCGGCGCGCGACTGCACCGACCGCATGTGGCGCGGGGACCATCTCTATGACCTGACATTCGTGCTCGACCAGAACTTTTCCCGCCGGGCCAAAGGGCGCGGCAGCGCGATCTTCTTCCATCTCGCGCGCGTTGGCCTCACGCCGACCGCCGGCTGTGTCGCGATTTCGGCCGCCGACATGCGCAAACTCGCGCCACGTCTCGCGCGGGGAGCGGTCATGGTAATCGGGTAGCTGCGCCGCTGCAGGCCCTCGACACAGAAACGACGCGAGACGGCTCCATTTCCCTGTGATCGTGTGAGCCCACGTCTCGAGGATCATTGTTTGAGACCGTTTCAATTCGCCGCCCTCGCTGTTCTCTGCCTCACTCCTGCTTCCGTCTGCGCCGATCAGGCGGCGCTTCTCTCACCTCTCGCCACGGCCCGTCCGGTCGAGGCCAGGCACGGGATGATCGTCAGTCAGGAAGCGGCGGCCTCGGGAGTCGGGTTGGACATTTTGAGACGCGGGGGCAACGCCGTCGATGCGGCGGTCGCGGTCGGATTCGCGCTCGCCGTCACGCTTCCACGCGCCGGCAACCTCGGCGGCGGCGGCTTCATGCTGATTTATCGCGCCGATCTCAACCAAACGGTCGCCGTCGACTATCGCGAAACCGCGCCCGCAGCGACGATCAAAGACGTGTTCCTCGACGCCAACGGCAAGGCCGATCCATTCAAGTCGCGCTATTCCGGGCTCGCGATCGGCGTGCCTGGGACCGTCGCCGGCCTTGAGCTCGCCTGGCGCAAGTATGGCTCGGGTAAATTCTCTTTCGCCGATCTGATCGCGCCGGCGATCGCGCTCGCGCGGCAAGGGCTTACCGTCGACGATGACGTCGCCGATTCTCTGCCGCTGGCGGCGAAGGCGCTTGCCAGCCACCCTTCATCGGCGCGCATCTATCTGCGGCCGGACGGCAGCGTCCCGCAGACCGGCGATCACATCGCGCTCGGCGATCTCGCCGCAACGCTCCAGACGATCGCCGCCAACGGCGCCGCGGGTTTCTACTCCGGTCCGGTCGCGCAGAAAATCGTTGAGGCCGTCAATGCGGGGGGCGGGCGAATGACGATTGAGGACCTCGCCAATTATCGCGCCATCGCGCGCGAGCCAGTCCACGGGACTTATCGCGGCTATACCGTCGTTTCCATGCCGCCGCCCTCGTCCGGAGGGGCGCACATCATCGAGATCCTCAACATTCTCGAAGGCTTTCCGCTTGGCGAGCAAGGCCTCAATTCCGCCGTCTCCCTGCACGAAATGGCGGAAGCGGAGAAGCTCGCCTACGCCGATCGCGCGGCCTGGCTTGGCGATCCCGATTTCATCAAAATCCCGCTCGCCGGCCTCACCTCCAAGGCTTACGCCGAGCACTTGCGCGGGCTTATTGCGCTGGACCGCGCCCGCCCTGCCGCCGACATCCGCCCTGGCGAACCCCAGCGCTATGAGAGCGATCAGACGACGCATTTCTCGATCGTCGATAGCGCCGGCGATGCGGTCGCCAATACCTATACGCTCAATCTTCCCTATGGGTCCGGCTTGGTTGCGGAAGGGACCGGGGTGCTGCTCAACAACGAGCTTGACGACTTCGCCGCCAAGCCCGGCGCCGCCAATGCCTACGGGCTTATGGGCGGCGACGCCAATGCGCCCGGACCCGCGAAGCGGCCGCTTTCATCCATGAGTCCGACGCTCGTGTTCAAGGACGGCAAGCTCCTGATGACGACCGGCAGCCCCGGCGGCTCCACCATCATCTCCACAGTGCTGCAGATCATCCTCAATGTGATTGATCACGGCCTCAACGTGGCCGAAGCCGAGAATGCGCCGCGCGCACACGACCAGCTCTGGCCGGACGAATTGCGCATCGAGCGCGGCATCTCGCCCGACACCATTCGCCTGCTTGAGGCGATGGGACATAAGGTGGTGCTCCGTAACGCCATGGGCTCGGCCAACACCATCGTGCGGGCCCCGGATGGCGAGCTTGAGGGCGCATCGGATTTACGCCAAAGGGGGACTTTGGCGGTCGGCTATTGAGCGGCGAACGCCGGGAGAAGGCAGATTCATGGCACTGAACGTCGGCGTCGTCGGAGTCGGAAAGATCGGACAGGAGCACATTCGCCGGCTGACCGAGACGCTCGCGGGCGCCCGAGTTATCGCCGTGAGCGACGCCGACGCCGCCCGCGCGGATGAGGTTGCGGCGAGAAGTCCTGGGGCGAAGGCCTATCCGACCGGCGAGGAGCTCATCGCGGCGACG
>DATCEJ010000070.1:0-4991 GCA_036510135.1 Roseiarcus sp.
GAACGCGATCCATGGCGACCGCTCGAAGCCCTTGTCCGAGCGCCCGCGCCTGCACGGCGGCGACTGGGCCGTATATGGCGCCAAGCTGACCGAGTTCGCCGAGCGGCTGGCCGACGAGGGGCTCAAGCTTTGCTATCATCATCACATGGGCACGATCGTCCAGTCGGAACGCGACATCGACGCGCTCATGGCCCACACCAAGCCGCCCGTGCATTTGCTGCTCGACACTGGACACGCGCGCTGGGGCGGCGCCGATCCGACAGCGCTGGCGCGCGCCTATCGTACGCGCATCGGCCACGTGCATTGCAAGGACGTGCGCGAGGCGACAATGCGCGAATCCAACGCCGGCGATTGGAGCTTCCTCGATTCAATTTTAGGCCAAGGCAAGGCGCTCGGCGTCTATACCGTTCCGGGCGACGGCGCGATCGACTATGTGTCGGTGTTCGAGGCGCTTGACGGCTATTCCGGCTGGGTCGTCCTCGAAGCCGAGCAGGACCCGAAAAAGGCCCCTGCCCTGCCCTACGCGAAGAAAGGCGTGGCGCACATCCGCGCCGCGCTGAAGGAAGCGGGATTGGACTAAGGGCGAAAATTCGCCGCCCGCGGCTTGATCGCCTCAAGATCGGCGCTGATCTCGCGGCGGCGAGCCATCAAATCGTGATCGGCCTGCAGGCCAAGGAAGAAGCCCGGCGTAAGGCCGAAATAGCGGGTCAGTCGCAGATCGGTATCCGCCGTGACCGCACGTTTGCCGAGCACGATTTCGTTGATCCGGCGCGGCGGGACGCGCACCGCGACGGCGAGCGCTGTTTGGCTAAGGCTCATTGGGCTGAGGAACTCTTCCAACAAAATTTCGCCCGGCGTCGGGTTGGGCAGCCACTCGACATCAGTGATAGTCGACGATTTGGACATCGGCTGGACCTCCTTCCCGCCACGCAAAGCAGATGCGCCACTGGTCATTGACGCGAATCGAATATTGCCCCGCCCCCTCGCCCTTCAATGCCTCAAGGCGATTGCCCGGCGGAACACGAAGATCGCCGAGCACGCGCGCCTGGTTCAGCAGACGCAGCTTGCGCAACGCCGTCGCCTGCATATCGAACGGAAGCCGCCGACTTCGGCGGCCCGACCAGATCAGAGCCGTCTCCTCGTCAAAGAAGCTCTGGATCATGCGTTGATATAACGCATAACGTTATGCGGTGCAATATTGCTTTTCTTGATGCGGCGCCGCTGCGCAATGTTCTGGGTCGCGCTTCTTGCGGTAGGATAGAGACGGATCCGGCGACATCGCCGGCGCGGCGCGAGCCGGGAGAGGCTCGGCTCCGTTAATGGGAAGAGGGATCGGGTACGCAATGGGGCAATCAAAACTGCTCGTTCATCCGGCTCACGGCGCCGACGGCGTCGGACATCGCATCACCCCGGCCAGCGCCGGATGGCGCTATGTGGGCTTCGAGACCAGAACACTAAAACAAGGCGTGAAGTCCAAGCTCGACACCGGTGACACCGAGGTCTGCGTTGTGATCCTCTCCGGCAGAGCGCGCGTGGTCGCGGACGGCTTCGATTCCGGGATCATTGGCGAGCGCGCGAGTGTGTTCGAGGGAGTGCCGTGGTCGGTTTATCTGCCCCCGCACAGCGCCGCAACGATCGAGGCGGCGTCGGATTGCGAATTGGCTTTGTGCTCGGCGCCGGCGAGCGGCAAGTTCAAGGCGCGCGTGATCAAGCCGGGCGACGTCGGCACGCTCACCCGTGGATCGGGCACGAACGCGCGCCATGTCCGCAACGTTCTGCCCGACGACGCCGAGGCCGAGAGCGTGCTCGTTGTCGAAGTCATCACGCCTGGTGGACACTGGTCCAGCTACCCGCCGCACAAGCACGACCGCGACGCGCTGCCGGACGAATCCTATCTCGAGGAAACCTATTATCACCGCCTGAAGCCCGCCCAGGGCTTCGCCTTCCAACGCATTTACACCGACGACCGTTCGCTCGACGAGACGCTGGCGGTCACCGACGGCGACGTCGTGCTGGTGCCGAAAGGCTATCATCCGGTCGGCGCGCCGCACGGCTATGATCTCTACTATCTGAACGTGATGGCGGGGCCGAAGCGCGTCTGGCGCTTTTACAACGATCCCGCGCACGAGTGGCTGATGAAGCAGCCCGCCGCATGAGGTTGCGGTCGATTGCTTACGCCCGTCGTTTGCTGACGGCGGCCTTTGTCCCTTGCCTCGCAGAGCGGCGCTTTTTCGCCGCCGAGGCTGCCTTCGTCATCTTCAAAGGCCATTCGCGCTTGATCGTCTCGCCAAATCCGGCATCGCGCAAAGCTTGCTCGACACGGGCATTATAACCGCGCCCGCTCGCCTTGATGCTTGCGACGACGTCCGACGCCAACCGGAACCCGATATGAACTTTCGGCGCCTCGGCCTTCGGGCGCCCGAGCTTGCGGCGAAACTCCGCCATGGCTTCAATGAGCTCGGGCATCGCCTCGCGCACGGGCCGCATGCCCCTAAAATCCTCGCGGATCAGTTCTCGCAGTTCGCCCTCTTCATCGGTCAGGGCCGGCCTTCTCTTCGGCATAGAACTTCTCCTCGCGCCTGTTGGCCCTACGAAAACTGATGATCCGAAACGCACCGCCTCGAATACAGAATCAGACGACGTGAAGCCGACCCCCATCGGCGCACACCCCAGATATCGCTTCTCGCCTTAGGATTGGCGTTGGTCCTCGACCGTATGCGCCGCGGCCCAATCCAGGTCGGCCGTGAGTTCGAAGGACAGCCCGCGCTCTTCAGCGTTCCTCGCGCTTTTCGCCGGGTCAAGCTCGATCTTCACGCATTATTGTAGCAACAAAAATAGGGCTGGTCAATCCGCTGACTCGACGTGGGCCGCCAGGATAGTTAGCGAGGCGATCTGGCCGACCGAATGGAGCGAGCATTGAGCGAGACGAATAGCCAACCCGGGGAAACTCAACGCGTCCTCGTCGTCGGACTCGGCACGATGGGGATGAGCCACGCGCGCGCCTATCAGGCGATCGACGGCTTCGAGCTCGTGGGCTTGTGCACCCGCAATGCCGCGGCGCGCGACGATCTCGACAAGGAATTCGCCGGCGTTCCGCGCTTTGACGGCCTCACCGAAGCGCTGCAGGCGCTCAAGCCGGACGCCGTCTCGATCTGCGCCTATACCGAACATCACGCGCCGATGGCGCTCGAAGCGCTCGCGGCGGGGGCGCATGTGTTCTGCGAAAAGCCGCTCGCGGAATCGCTCGAAGCGGCGGAAAAGGTCGTCGCCGCGGCGCGCAAAGCGAACAAGGCGCTGCTGGTCGGCTACATCTTGCGCGTCCACCCCTCATGGACTCGCTTCGTCGAGATCGGCCGCACGCTCGGCAAGCCGCTCGTCATGCGCATGAACCTCAATCAGCAATCGTCCGGCTCGTTCTGGCAGGTGCATAAGAATCTCATGCGCTCGACCTCGCCGATCGTCGACTGCGGGGTGCATTATGTCGACATCATGTGCCAGGTGACGCGGGCGAAGCCGGTCGCCGTGCATGCGGTCGGCGCGCGGCTCACGGACGAGATTGCGCCGACGATGGTGAACTACGGCCATCTGCACCTCACCTTCGATGACGGCTCGGTCGGTTGGTATGAGGCGGCCTGGGGTCCGATGATCAGCGAGACGGCCTTCTTCGTGAAGGACATGATCGGACCCAAGGGTTGCGTCTCGATCGTGTCCAGGGAGCAGACGGACGCGAGCGTCAAATCCTCTGACCATGACAATCACACCCGGACCAATGCGCTGCGCATCCATCATGCCGGACTCAAAGCCGATGGCTCCTTCGCGCATCCCGACGAGATCGAATCGACGAAGGACGAGCCCGGCCATCAGGACTTATGCGAGCGCGAGCAGCGCCTGTTCCTCAAAGCGCTCCGCGGCGAGGTCGATCTCAGCGAGCACCTCGAGGACGCGATCAACTCCCTGCGCATCGTCTTCGCCGCCGACGAAAGCATGCGCACGGGCGAGGTGGTGAGGCTCTAAGCGAATTGCGATCGGCCTGACGCCTCCTTCCCTTCTCCCTCCGGGAGAAGGTGGCGGCCCATAGGGCGTCGGAAAGACGCCCGTCCTTAGGGCTCCGCCGCCGGATGAGGGAAGCCGCCCATGCAGGCCGCAGCGGCGCCTGAACCCTCAACCCCGCCCTCTCCCGCAGGAGAGGGGAAAAACGCGTCACCCCAAGCAGCGCTACGCCGCATCCCTGCCGTTCCTTCCTTCTCCCTCGGGGAGAAGGGCTAGGCTTGAACCACACGGCAGCAAATGACCTTTGTGATCCGGATCACGGTTCGAGCTGCTGTAACGCGGATGTGAAGTGACAACGGGAGCCAGGTGTGAATTTAATGCTCAGATTGTCATTGTGTTTTATGTGGACCCGTTTTTAACGCTAAACCAAACGACGAGGGGAACGGCCAAGATGGCCAGACAAGCATCCGGAGTCACCCTAATCTTGCTGTTTGTGGCTTTCGTTTTCGGATCGCTGGAGAGCATCCACAGTGGGCCTAGATGTCCGCAAACAATCGATTGCGCGCGGTGAAAGCGAAGGCGATCAGGAACGCAAACCAAACGCGAGGGGAAGACCCGGCATTCTCGCTCAGCCGGATTGTCTGAGCGCTCGCGGCGGTCGGTATGCCGGTCGGCGGTCTATTTTTGTGGATCGCCTTCCTTATCCACTGAAGCCCCTCAAAATAATCGCGATCGCCCTGATTTGGCTCGTGGCCCTGATCGCGGTTCCTGGCATGACGAAGGTGGCGGGCCCGTAGGCGCGCCGGACGAGGGAAAACGCCGATGCGGGCGGCAGCGGCGCCTGAACCTCACCCCACCCCCCCCTCTCCCGGTAGCAGACGTGTCAACCCAAGCAGCGCTACGCCGCATCCCTGCCCTTGCGACCCTGACCTCGGCAACCAAGCTGCGACCTGATCGTCCGTGGCATAGGCAAGATAATGCGGACGTATTGGCTTAAATCG
>DATCEJ010000071.1:0-9866 GCA_036510135.1 Roseiarcus sp.
GCGCGGCGAGCGTCTCTTCCTCATTTGGCTGGACATCGAGTTTGCTGAGCTCCTCGTACGCATGAGCGGCGAATTCCGCTTCCGCCTCCGCCGCCTTGACCCTGGCGCGCTCGGCCTCGAGCGTCCGCTCGGCGTCGCGCAAGGCGGCGTGGGCGCGCTCTGTCGCCGCCGCCAGCGGGTCGTGCCCGCCATAGGCGTCGACCAGTGCGCGATGGGTCGACGGATCGGTCAGCGCGCGCTCGTCGTGCTGGCCGTGGATCTCGACCAGCGCCGACGCCAGCCCCCGCAACGCCTGGGCGCTGACGCTCCGATCATTGACGTAGGCGCGGGTGCGTCCATCGGCGAACTGGACCCGCCTGAGGATCAGTTCGTCGCCGATTTCAATGTCCTGCCCTTCGAGGAGCGCATGGGCGGCGTGTCCCTCCGCCAGTTCGAAGGTCGCCGTCACCTGACCCTGCGGCTGGCCCTGGCGCACCAGCCCCCCGTCGCCACGAGCGCCAAGCGCCAGCGACAGCGCATCCAGAAGAATGGATTTTCCCGCTCCGGTCTCGCCGGTGAGGATGGTCAACCCAGGCGAGAACTCAAGATCCAACTGATCGATCAACACCACATCGCGAATGGAGAGGCGCGAAAGCATCAATTAGCCTGATGAGGACGGGACGATCGTGTGCCAGATCGTCGACATCCAGGAGCCGCCAGAATCGTGGGGCGAGAGTCCCTTGCCTTTCAAGAGGTCATAAGCGTCGTGGTACCATCGGCTGTCCGGGAAATTGTGCCCGAGCACGGCCGCCGCGGTCTGCGCTTCCTCGGTGATTCCAAGCCCCAGGTAAGCCTCAACCAGACGGTACAGCGCTTCGGGGGCATGGCGCGTCGTCTGGTAGTACTGCAGCACGTTGCGAAATCGATTGATGGCGGCGGTGTAGTTACGGCGGGTGAGGTAGAACCGCCCGATCGACATTTCCTTGCCGGCCAGTTGATCCTGGGTGACCTGGATCTTGTATTTCGCGTCTTCGGCATAGTCCGACTTCGGGTATTTCTGCACAACCGACTGGAATGTTTCCAGAGCTTTCGCCGTCTTCTCCTGGTCACGCGAGATATCCGGTATCTGCATATAATATGAGTTCGCCTGCAGGTACAGAATGTAGTCTGCTTCTGGGGAGTTGGGATAGTCCTTGAGATAACGTTCGGCCGACGTTTCGGCGGTGGTGTAGTCGCCGGCCTGATATTGCGCATAGGTCGACATCAAGAGGCCTTTGCGCGCCCAGTCCGAGCTCGGATATTGCTTGCCGAGATCGGTGAATTTCTTAGCCGCCTCGGATGGCGAACCATTGGCCAGTTTGTCGAGACCCTGGTCGTAGGTCTTGCTCGCCGGAACGTCCGGCGTGACCTCCATCTTATATTTATCGGCTCCGAATGGATTGAACTGGTCGATCATCGAACAGCCTGAGCCGGAAAGCGCGATGGCGATGAACGCCGCCGCGACACATGAACGGCGCGCCAGGCGCTTCCAATCGTTCGACAAAGGAGCGCCAGATTCGACGTCAGCCATGCTTCAAGATCTCGGGTTGCGGGCGGGGGAGCGCCGGTTCGCCCGTTCGGGGACGAAGCGGCTCATTAGCGCACTCGCGGCGCGCGCGCCAGATTTTCGGCCAAACGAAGATGGCCGCTGCGGCGTATTGAGGCGAGAATATCGGCAAAAGCGCGGCCGGCGGGCCGATCAGTCGGCGGGGGCGAACGCCGCGGCTCCGGCGGGCACGTGGGCGCTGCCGACCCGCGCCCTGACGGCGGCTGTCGGGGCGGGCGCCTCGAGAAGCTGATAGGCTGAGCGATGCGCGAACAACGCATTGAGCGCCATGGCGTTGAGCTTATGTCCCGGGCGATAGGTCCGGTAAAGACCAATGATCGGCGCGCCCGAGAGCGACAGATCGCCGACCGCGTCGAGCGCCTTGTGGCGCACGAACTCGTCGGCGTAGCGGAGCCCTTCCGGGTTGAGGATGGCGTCGCCATCGATGGCGACCGAATTCTCGAGCGAGGAGCCCAGCGCATAGCCGGCCCGCCACAAAGCCTGGACGTCGCTGACGAAACCGAAAGTTCGGGCGCGGGCGATATCGCGCCGGAACGTCGCCGGATCAAGATCGAACACGCGGCGCTGGCGGCCAATCGCCGGCGATTTGAAGTCGATCTCGACATCGAGGCGGAACCCGCTCTCGGCGGGGACGAATTCGGCGAAGCCGCCCTCATGATCCACGCGCACCGGCTTGACGATCTTGAGATAGCGACGGGAACGCGCCTGCTGGACGACGCCAACAGAATCGATCGCTCGGACAAAGTCGACGGCGGAGCCGTCCATGATCGGCGTCTCCGGCCCATCGATCTCGACCAGGACGTTGTCGATCCGAAGCCCCGAAAGCGCCGCCAAAAGATGCTCGACGGTCGAGATGCTGGCCCCAGCCGCGTCGCCGATCGTGGTGCAAAGCGAGGTCTGCGTCACGTTGGCGCTCTTGGCCTCGAGCATGCGCTCGCGTCCGCCGGGCAAGCCCGTGCGAAGGAAAGTGACTCCGGTGTCGGCATGGGCGGGATGAAGGACAAGTTGGGCGGGCGCCGCGGAATGTACGCCCACGCCCTGGATGACCACCCGATCGCGCAGCGTTGTCTGAGACCCAAACCGCATCAACTGCACCCGGACTTCCGCCCGGCCCTGATTCGCGCCGTCGGCTGCGATGTGAGTTTCCCACCGCGTCGCTACTGAAAGCTGCCGATCGTCGTCCGCCCGCCGCTGCCGCCAAAAAGCCTGACGTCAGCTCCCGAAAAGCCAGACTAGGGGCCGGGCGCCCCCGGGACAAATCACCTTTAGTGAACAAAAGTTACAGCGCCCACGCAAAGATTGTCTGAGATTTTTCAATACTTTAGAAAGTCTACCGAGCGTTAACCGTATGTGGGGATGACGCCCGCCGGCCAACCCCGGCCGCAAAGCCGGGGCTCCTTGGATATCCGAATCAGTTCTGCTGCCGGCGCAAAAAAGCCGGGATGTCGAGATGATCGTCCTCGGATACCTGAGGCCGCGCAACGGCCCGGCCCTGCGGTTCATACGCGGCTGGGGAGCGCGCCGCCTGCGGGCGTGGCTGAGTGCGGACCGGCTCGGCCGGAGCCAAAACCTGGGGTCGCTGAAGCTGCGTCACGGGCGCCGGAGGGGCGAGGGCGGCAGCCGCGGGAGCGGCTTCGCCATCGTGACGGGTGATGCCGAATGCGGCCAGCTTCTCAAGGAGCGACCGGCGACGCGTTTCTGGCGCCGGGATGCCGTTTTGCGCGTCGCGCAACGCACGCAGCTGGTTCTGCGCCAGTTGCGGCAGGTCCTCGATCTGCGGCATGCGGGGCGACCGAACCACCGGCTGCTCCGGCGCGGGCGGGATGAATTCCTCATGCTCCGGTTCGTCCGCTTCGAGGCGAGCCTCGATCGGATCGGGGAAGGCGACGACAGGCCCGAGGGAGTCCTCCTGGCCGACGAACGCGGCGGCGCCCGCGTCATTCTGGGCTAAAGCCGGGCGGCCCGAGCGGCCCGGGAAGGAGCGCGGGCGCGTGAAAGCTTCCGCCCTCGGGTGGGCGTTGACCGGCTCGATCTGTCCGATCGCCTCCTGGTCGATGCCGGTGGCCACGACGGAAACACGCACCACGCCATCGAGCGCCGAATCGAAAGTGGCGCCGAGGATGATGTTGGCCTCCTCGTCGACCTCCTGGCGAATGCGGCTCGCCGCCTCGTCGACTTCGTACAGCGTGAGGTCGTTGCCGCCGGTGATCGAGATCAAAAGGCCGCGCGCGCCCCGCATCGAGGTCTCGTCGAGCAGCGGATTGGCGATCGCCGCTTCGGCGGCCTGCACCGCCCGCTTGTCGCCCGCCGCTTCGCCGGTGCCCATCATCGCCTTGCCCATTTCGCTCATGATCGAGCGCACGTCGGCGAAATCGAGGTTAATAAGTCCTTCCTTCACCATCAGGTCCGTGATGCAGGCGACGCCGGAATAGAGAACCTGGTCGGCCATGGAGAACGCATCGGCGAAGGTGGTCTTTTCGTTGGCGACGCGGAACAGGTTCTGGTTGGGGATGATGATCAGCGTGTCGACCGCCTTCTGCAGATCGGAGATCCCAGTCTCGGCGATCTTCATCCGCCGGCCGCCCTCGAAATGGAACGGCTTGGTGACGACGCCGACGGTGAGAATGCCGAGCTCCCGCGCGGCTCTGGCGATGACCGGCGCGGCGCCCGTGCCGGTGCCCCCGCCCATGCCGGCGGTGACGAACACCATATGCGCCCCAGCGAGGTGATCGCGGATCTCCTCGAGCGCCTCCTCCGCGGCCGCCTTGCCGACCTCGGGCTTGGACCCGGCGCCGAGGCCCTCGGTCACCTGAAGGCCCATCTGGATGATGCGCTCGGCGCGCGACGAGGTCAGGGCCTGCGCGTCAGTGTTGGCGACGATGAAATCGACGCCCGACAGGCCCGACACGATCATGTTGTTGACCGCATTGCCCCCGGCGCCGCCGACGCCGCAGACCATGATTCGGGGCTTCAATTCCCTGAGTTCAGGCGCCTTCAGATTGATCGACATGCTAGCCTCATTGGTTGGACGCCCGCCGGCGCCGATTGGAATGCGTGTTTTCCCGTCACCCACGCGCTTGCCATCGGCGAGCGCCTATTACGCGCCTTAAAAACTGTCCTTGAGCCACCGTCCGACCCGCGCCGCATAGCCAGCTTCGCCATGATGATGATGATGAGCGTGCGAGTGCGCGCTTCCGAAATATTCGAGCCCCGCCATCTGCGGATAGACCATGAGGCCGACCACTGCGGCGAAGGATGGGCTCTTGCCGGATTCCGGTAGGCCCTCGATCCCGAGTGGGCGTCCAACGCGAGCCTGGCTTGAGAGCGTCGCACGCGCCAGCTCCGGCAGCCCGGTCAACTGGCAGGCGCCTCCGGTCATCACCAGTCTGCGGCCCGCCTGAGCCGCGTAGCCTGACGCCTTGAGCCGGTCGCGCACGAGCTCGAGGATCTCCTCCACCCGCGGACGGATGATTCGCACGAGCTCGGACTTCGACAGATGGCTTGGATGATCCGGGTCGTCGCCGAGCCGTTGCACGGTGATGGTTTCGCGATCGTCGGAGGGCGAGGCGATGCAGGCTCCGTACAAAGTCTTGAGGCGTTCCGCGTCGCTGACCGCAACGTTGAGGCCGCGCGCGATGTCCCTCGTCACGTGCGAGCCGCCGAGGGCGACCGCGTCGACATGGACGAGCCGCCCGCCGGAGAAGACCCCGACCGTCGTCGAGCCGCCGCCGAAATCGATCACCGCGGCGCCGAGCTCCGCTTCATCGTCGACGAGCGTCGAGAGGCCCGCCGCATAGGGCGTCGCTACCATCGCCTCGACCCGCAAATGGCAGCGTTCGACGACCAGCATCAGATTGCGGGCGGCCGCCGAATCACAGGTGGCGAGATGAAGATCGAGGCCGAGTTCGTGGCCGACCATGCCCTTCGGATCGCGCACGTCCTTGGTCGAGTCGAGCCGGAAGGTGGTCGGAAGCGCGTGCAGGATTGTTCGCCCAGGCTCGGCATTTACCGCGGCGGCAGCTTCGAGCACGTGGTGGATGTCGTGTTCGGCGACGGTCTTGCCGCGCAACTTGGCATCCGCGCCGTGGCGGCGCGAAGAGAGCCGCCCGCCGGACATGTTGATGATGACGCCGCCGACCTCGACACCCGCCATGCGCTCGGCCGCATCGACAGCAAGGCGCACGGCATGCTCCGCCGCATGAAGATCGACCACCGCGCCGCCCTTGACGCCGTTCGAGCGCTGATGGCCGATGCCAAGCACCTTGCAGCGGTGGGTGCGACCGCGCAGCGCCTCGGACGGCTCCATCGGCGTCAGCCTCGCGATCAGGCACGCGATTTTGGAAGCGCCGATGTCGAGCACGGAGAGAATGGCGCTCTTGCGGGGCGGGATCTGACGCATGCGCGGAGCGAGCGATTTCAGGCTCATGGCTGGGCGCCCTTCTTGGCCGCGTGGGCTTCCGCCCAGGCGGTGGCCGCATCGTCGGTCAACCGCACGAACACCCGGCCCGGAACGCGGAAGTCGAACGCCATCGCGTCCTTTTCCAGAATCCGGGATTGCCGTTGAAGGGTAAGAAGCTCGGCGATCGCGGCTTGCGGATTGTCTTCAGGGAGTTTGACGTCGACGCCCGACTTCAGCCGAAGGTTCCAGCGCCGCTGGCCGACAAGGACGCCGGCCTCGACGCGCGGCTTCAATTCGTCCATCGCGTCCAGGAGCCCGACAAATTCGCGCACGCGCTCATTCGCGCCCTCGCCGACCACGAATGGGAGATCGGCGTAGCGAGTGTCCATGACCTCGTCGATCGGCGCCCCGTCGGCGGCGATCGCGCTCACGTCTCCGTCCTTTTGCCAGATGGCGTAGGGCGTGCGCTCGACGATCTCGATGACGACCTGGTTGGGATAAAGCTTGCGCACGCTCGCCTGCTTGACGAGCGGATCGGCCTCGAGCTTCGCCTTCGCCTTCGCCACGTCGAACAACGGCAAAGATCGGCTCGCATCGATGCCTGCGATCGCGAGAATCCTGGCCTCGCTCATATGCGTCGCGCCGGAGACCGTGACCACGGCGACGCCAAGGCCGACTGACCGCGCGAGCCAATCGCCGGCATGGCTTGTTTGCTCCATGATTCCGTCGAGCTGTCCGCCTCGCTCGGCGCCCAGAAGCGCCGCGCCGAGGAGAACGAATGCCGTCAGGGCAATGTCGAGCCTGTGGGGCGCGGGACGGTCCAGCCGCACGCGCCCTCTCAGCGACGCCTTCGCTGCCCGTTCGGCGCGAAGCAGCACCTTGGGCGGGGGCGCATCGTGTGCAGCCCCGGCCAGCGACGGCCGCGCCTGTCCCCATCCGAGCATTTCGCTCAATCGCCGCAAGACCCGCCCTCCACGATCCGGGAGTCCGGCTTCTTCAACAAAAAGGCCCGCATGGGCTGTCCGCTCCAGCAGGCGCGAAGATGCCGCAGGGCCCGGCCGGGTGTTGACTGAGAGATCGAGGAGTTCGCCTTCATCGCCCGCCGTCCTGCGGATAAAAATCGTCGGGGTTCCTGCCGCGACAACTCGGGGCGAGGTGGCCCCGGGGCGAAGTTGTGGGCGTTATAGTAAATATTCGGTTTAAGAATCCTCGACGGGATGGCGTACGAGTCGTTCCTTGAGTCTTTTGCGTCATTTTCCGCGAACGTTTGGGAAGCTCGACCGCGATAGTTTGGAGGGAGCGGCCGCCTGGCGAACCCGAACGGCCGTGATTCGCGGCGAGGAGCGCCGCCCGCTCGGTCCGCCGGTCTGTATCCCATGACCGCGAGTGGCTTCATCGCCCGCCGATTCCCCGAAAAACTGCGCGTCGACGCAAGGTTAAAGCACGATTAAATCCAAGGGCTTAACGATGCGTTAACCTCAGCGAATCGGGGGGCGGAAAAGCGGGCGGGGCGGGGCCAGATCGCCCACAGGGATTAAGCTTTTTTCTCTACCGTCCGCCTGCGCCAGCTCGCGGCGAGCCCGTCGCGCAGTCGATAGGGAAATCGATGTCCGAACAACGCGATTTTGCGCTTGAGTCCGGCGCCCAGCCGGGCGACAGCGCGTTCCTCCTCAATTCAGGCCGCCATCATCTGGCCTTCGATCCGTTTCCCGGGCGCACGATCGTGCTCGCTTTCCTTGGATCGGTGGCCGACCAGGCGGCGGAGGCCGTGCTTGCGGCGCTCTCGGCCAAAAAGCGAATCGTTGACGACGGTAGGGGCGCCTTCTTCGCCGTCGCCGCCGAATCCGGCGCCGGGCCGGAGATCGCGCTCGAGGCTCGATTTCCCTCGATCGTTTTCTTGTGGGAGGGGGTTGAGATGGCGCGCGCTTTCGGCGTGGACCGGTCCTTGGTCATCCTCGATCCGATGCTGCGCGTCGTCGACGTCGCGCCTCTGGACCAAGCCGATCCCGTGCTGAGCGATTTGAGTCGATCACTGCTGCCGAAGCCGGCTTCCGCCCCGTCCCCTCCGACGCCGATTCTCACTCTGGCGCATGTTTTCGAGCCTGAACTCTGCGCCCATCTCGTCGACTGCTTCGAGCACGCCGGCGGCAAGGACAGCGGCTTCATGCAGGATCAAGGCGGGCGGTCAGTCGAAAATTTCGACAACAGCTGGAAACGCCGCCGCGATTTCCATCTGACCGACGCTAAGCTCGTCGCCAATCTCAGAGCGCGCATCGGGCGAAGGATCTGCCCCGAGATCAAAAAGGCGTTTCAGATGCGCCCAACCCGGATCGAACGCGACCTCGTCGCGCGCTACGATGCCGAGACCGGCGGGCATTTCGGTCCCCATCGCGACGACACCGGGATCGCAATCGCGCATCGCCGGTTCGCCGTCTCGATCAATCTCAACGCAGACTTTGAGGGCGGCGAGATTTCGTTTCCCGAATACAGCCCACAAACCTTCAAGGCCGCGCCCGGAACCGCGGTCGTCTTTTCCGCTTCGATCCTTCATGAGGTGTCGCGCGTGACGCGCGGGCGCCGCTATGTGTTCCTGACCTTCCTGTTCGACGAGGAGGCGGAGCGGGTGAGGCAGGCGAATCTGCGAGCCGCGCAGGAGGCGCAACGTCAGCCGCAACTTGCGACAAGTTGATCCTACAGAAGAAGCTTCACCCTCTTGGCTGAGCGCCGCGTGTTAGGTAGGCCTTAGCGGCAACATCGCAAAGCAACGTGAAGAGGCTACGCAATGAGCCCGACGGACCCCGCCGCCGCACGCTCCGCGCCCCATCCCGCGCAGACTGAAGAGCGCCCGGCTTATGTGCTGGTGCATGGCGCGTGGCATGGCGGTTGGTGCTGGGCAAGGGTGGCCGAGCGCTTGCGAGCCGCGGGCCATCGTGTCTTCACGCCAACCTTGACGGGCCTCGGCGACCGCGCGCACCTGATCACCCCGAATGTCGGGCTCGCGACCCATGTCGAGGACGTCGTCGCGACCCTCGACATGGAGGATCTGAGCGACGTGGTTCTCGTCGGCCATTCTTTTGGCGGCGCTGTGATCGGCGGCGTCGCGGACGCACGGGCCGACCGTATCCGCCGACTCGTTTTCCTCGATGCGTTGCTGGTGCAATCCGGCCAGTCGCCATTCAGCCAACTTCCGCGCGAGATGGTCGAGGCGCGCAAGGCGGGAGCGGTCAAAACGTCGGGCCTGTTTGGCGAGACCCTCGCGATGCCGCCGCCTCCGCCGAGCGTCTTCGGCATAAAAGATGTGCAAGACGCCGCGTGCGTCGCGAGCCGGCTCAGGCCTCATCCGATCAAAACTTATGAAGATTCGCTGGAGCTGAAGCGCGCTCTCGGAGCCGGCCGTCCGACGACCTATATCGCCTGCACGAACCCAATCTATCAGGCGATGGCGCCGGAGCGGCAATGGGTGAAGGCGCAGCCCGACTGGACCTATCTGGAGCTCGCGACCGGCCACGACGCCATGATCCTCGCGCCGGACGCGCTAACCGAGATGCTGTTGCGCGAAGGCGCGCGGAGCGGCGACTCCCGCTGAGGGCTCGCGTTCTCGCGAGGTTTCAAGCGCCCGGCGGAGAGGGCGTCCCTAAGCGTAGCCGCAATTTTACCGGCGCCCCTTAACGGAATCAGTGGGTTACGACCCCGTTTAGTTCCGCCTCGAAAAATCGGGCCGCGTCCCGAAGCATGGGCGCAGATGGCGTAGGGCTATACTACACAATTTATACGCTATTTGACTGCTACGTTTGAGAATCGCGCTCGATTGTCGACTGCTTCGTCATCCAGTCGCTGAGCAAGGTTTTCATCTAGGATCTTTGGGGGAATATCGATGCGGAT
>DATCEJ010000072.1:0-8148 GCA_036510135.1 Roseiarcus sp.
CCGTCCTTCGATCGCCTCGCCGACGACCTCACCATCTGCGCATCAAAATCAGCCCGGAGCGGAATGGGCATGGCGAACCTCCTCTGTTCGCCACCTTGAATCAGACCCCAGCCGATTCGGGAATCCCCATCCGAGTCATCCCTTCAGAGATTGGGTATAATGTCGAATAACAAAGTCTATAAAATTAATAGACAATTATCCGCACAGCTGCTATCTTTTCCTAGGCAACCCAAACGCGGAGTCCGGGGCAAATGAAAACGCTGACGAAATTCTTGACAGGAACAATTTTGGCGGCGTTCGCCACGCAGGCTGCGGCCGCCGCGGGTACTGTGCGGATCGGATACCAGAACGAGCCCGACCCGTCTCATGCCGCCATTGTCGACGGCGCTTATGAGAAGGCGACAGGCGACAAGATCGAGTGGCGGAAGTTCGACTCGGGGGCCGGCGTCATCGCGGCGCTCGCCTCGAACGCGATCGACATTGGATATGCGGGCTCAAGTCCGCTTGCCGCGGGCGTAACGCGCGGCGCGCCGCTCGAGGCTTTCCTCGTCGCGGGCCTCATCGGCAAGGCCGAGGGCCTCGTTGTACGCAACGGCTCAGGGGTCAACGACATCAAGGATCTCGTCGGCAAGAAGGTCGCGACGCCATTCGTATCGACCTCGCACTACAGCCTGCTGTTCGCGCTTAAGCACGCGGGCGTTGATCCGACGAAGGTCAATGTTCTGAACCTGCAGCCGCCTGAGATTGCGGCCGCCTTCACGCGCGGCGATATCGATGCGGCTTATGTCTGGGATCCTGTGCTGGCAAAGGCCAAAGAGAACGGCAAGGTCTTGATCGACTCCGCGGGAGTCGCCAAGCTTGGCGCCCCGACGTTCGTGGCGTGGGTCGCCCGGAAGGACTATGCCGCAGCCCATCCCGATGTCCTCAAGGCCTTCACTCAGGTCACGCTCGACTCCTATGCGCATTTCCGCAAGGATCCGGACGATTACAAGGCCGGGACGGCGAACGCGAAAAAGATCGCCGACTTCAACGGCGCCAAGGTTGAGGAGATCTTCGACGAGATCGACGGCGCCTATTATCCACTGGCCCAGGAGCAGGCGTCTGACGCCAACCTCGGCAAGGGGACGGCGGACGCCATCGCCGCCACCGCGGCCTTTCTCAAGGAGCAGAAGAAGGTCGACGCGCTTCTGCCAAGCTATTCAGGAAGCATCACGGCCGAGTTCGTGAAAGCGGCCGCAACGCCGACTCAATAAAGCGCGCCCTGCGAGAATCTCGAGAACGCCAGGAGCGCGCCGGATGAAGACTCTCGAAGTCCGTGACGTGGTCGTCAGATACGACGGCGGCTCGGGGCTGGGCGACGTCGTCGCGCTCGATCATGTATCCCTGACGATCGAGCCCGGCAGCTTCGTTGTCGCGCTCGGCGCGTCCGGGGGCGGCAAGACCACGCTCCTGAACCTGATGGCCGGCTTCCTGAAGCCGACCTCAGGTTCGGTTTCGTTCGACGGTCGGATCGTAAAGGGCCCGAGTTCGGAGCGTGGCGTCGTGTTCCAGCATGGCGCGCTGATGCCGTGGCTCAATGTCGTCGACAATGTCGCCTTCGGACTGCGGCTCAGAGGGGTGTCGCAAAAGGAACGGCATGATCGGGCGAGAGAGATGCTCAGGCTCGTTCACCTCGAGGGCGTGGAGGACCGGCGTATCTGGGAGCTGTCCGGGGGCATGCGTCAGCGGGTCGGCGTCGCGCGAGCCCTGACCGCCGATCCCGACGTCCTTCTGATGGATGAGCCGTTGGGCGCACTCGATGCGCTGACCCGCGAACAGATGCAGGAACTGATCCTCGACGTCTGGGCTCGCACCGGGAAAAGCATCTTCTTCATCACGCACGGGATTGACGAGGCGGTCTTTCTCGCCAGCAAGCTTTTCGTGATGTCGCCGCGCCCGGGCCGGGTGGTCGCTTCGCTGGAATTGGGTTTTGGCCGTCAATTCGCCGCCGGCGCCAAGTCCGGCGACGTCAGGTCGCAGCCGGAGTTCGTCGCGACACGGGAGCGCGTGAAGGCGCTGATCTTCGCGAGCCGAGAGTTGGTGGAAGCGACGCTGTGAGCAGTTCATCGTCCTTGTTCGAATCCCGCCGGCCCCGTGCGCCCGCGCTTCCCGTTTTGAGCATCCGTCACCTGTTCGGCCGCGTCGGATATGTCGGCCGAGTGTCGATCGCGACCTCGCTTGGTCTCCTCCTTCTTTGGCAAATCGCCGCCAGCCTCGAAGTCGTGCCGGCGATGTTTCTACCCTCGCCGCTCGCCGTGGCTACGAAGTTTGTCGCCGTCTCCAGGGACGGGTTCCAGGATGCGACGCTGCTCGAACATCTTCTGGCGAGCGTGGGCCGGGTGACCGCGGCTCTCATTGCGGCCATTCTTCTTGGCGTTACGCTCGGCTTCGCCATGAATTTGAGCCAGACGGCGCAAGGCGCCATCACACCCATACTCGAACTTTATCGTCCCATCCCGCCGCTCGCTTATCTGCCGCTCGTCATCATCTGGTTCGGCATCGGCGAATTCGCCAAAGTCCTCGTCATTTTTCTCGGCATCCTGCCATCGATTATCATTGCGACGAACGAGGGCCTGAGATCGGTGTCGCCAGACCGCGTCAACGCGGCGCGTTCACTCGGCGCAACCCGCGCCCAGGTGATCTTCCTCGTGCTTCTCCCGCACGCGATGCCAAGCATTCTCACCGGCACGCGCATTGGGCTTGGCGCCGGCTGGGCCACGCTTGTCGCGGCCGAACTGGTTGCGGCGACGAAGGGCCTGGGATTCATGATCAAGGGGGCCGCCGATTTTCTCGTGACCGATGTCGTCATTCTTGGGATCCTTGTGATCGCCGCGGCCGCGATCGTGATGGAGATTGGCTTGCGCGTCGTTCAGCGCATTGTCGCGCCCTGGCAGGGCCACGAGTGATCAAGCGCCACAGCGTCTCGGCCGCTCCGGCGCCGCCGGTCGGCGTCAAGTACCACCATGCGACTGAGGCCGACGGCTGGCTCTATGTGACAGGCCAGCTTCCCGCCAATCCTGACTCGCCTTCAGCGCCGTTTCCAACGGGCATCGCAGCTCAGGCCGAGCAGACGTTCAAGAACCTCAAGATCATTGTTGAAGCCTCCGGCTACGCCCCGGCGGACACAGTGTTTGTTCGGATCTATCTGACGCATTTCGACCGCGACTTCGAAGGGTTCAACGCTGTCTATCATCAGTATTTCGCTGACGACGAGCAGGCGCCTTCCCGGACGACTGTCGGCGTCGCCAAGCTCGGCCGTGATGCGCTCGTCGAAGTCGACCTTGTCCTCTACCGAGAGGGGATCAAATGAGCCGGACGCGCGAGGCTGACGGCCTCGATTTGACGGCCGACGTGCTTGTCGTTGGCGGCGGCCCCGCGGGGTGCTGGGCGGCGATCGGGGCGATCGAAAACGGCGCGAGCGTTATCCTTGTGGACAAGGGGCGCGTCGGGACCAGCGGCGCAACCGCGGCAGCCAACACCGCCGTTATCGACGTGTCGCGATCCGGGCCGGCCCGAGCTGCGGTGATCGAGCGCCGCCTTGCGCGAGGCTTCGGGCTGGCGCGCGCCGACTGGATCGAGCGCATGGTCGACGAGGCGCATGTGCAGCTCAGTCGACTGGCGGAATGGGGTTACGCGTTTGCCCGCGACGATCGTGGCGTGATCTATCGTGGAGCCCTGCGTGGCCCCGATTACATGCAGATCCTGCGCCGGCGGCTTTTGAAACTCAGCGCGCGATTACTGGACCACAGCCCGGCGCTGCATCTGCTTCTAACCTCGGACGGCGAAGTCGCTGGCGCCACGGGCGTTACGCGCAACGGAGAAGCCTGGACCGTGCGGTCGGGCGCAGTGGTTCTGGCCGCGGGCGGTTGCGCCTTTATGAGCAAGGCGCTTGGCACCTATGGGCTAACCGGGGACGCCCTGCTCATGGGGGGCGAGGCGGGCGCCGACCTTTCCGGAATGGAATTCTCCGGCCAATACGGCGTTTCGCACGCAGCCGCAACAGTGACCAAGAACCTCATCTTCGATTGGGCGACTTTCAGCGACTCGAGCGGCCGAACTCTTGAAGGCGACGACATCTTCGAGCTTTTGGCGCGGCATCTCCCGACAGGACCGGTCTACGCGATTATCGACAAGGCCTCGCCAACCATCCAGGAGGGACTGCGGCGAGGGCAGCCGAATATTTTTCTGCCGTTGGATCGACAGAGCATTGACCCGTTCCGCCAGCGCTTCCCGGTCACTCTGCGGTACGAAGGCACCGTTCGAGGCGTTGGGGGTCTCACGATCGACGCGGGCGGCGCAACGTCGGCGCCGGGGCTTTTTGCCGCGGGCGACACCGCCTCTCGGGAACCCGTCGTCGGCGCGACCAGCGGGGGCGGCGGCCCGAACTCGACTTGGGCGATCGCATCGGGCTCGGTCGCGGGCCGTTCGGCTGCGAAATACGCCGCGAAGCTTGGACCTAGCGCGCATCAAAGAGGCGCGCGGACAGCCGACCAGAGGGAACGCGCCACGGGGGCCGCGATCGACGCGGAGCAGGCGGCTTCCTACATTCCCGTTGCGCAGGCCGCGATGTTCCCCCTGGAACGGAACTTCACGCGAGACGCGGTTGGTCTGCAGGATTCGCTTGCTCGCCTCGACGACGCGACGCAATCCTTTCGCAACGCGAAACGCAGTCGCTCCGACTCACGGGACCGACGGCGTGAACGCGAAATCGCCGCTATGCTCGCGACGGCCCGCTGGATCTGCGTTGGCGCCCTCGAGCGGCGCGAAACGCGGGGCATCCATCGCCGGCGCGATTTTCCTGCCGCGAATGATGCTGCTCCCAGGAGCCTCAGGCTGCGCGGGGTCGATGAACACAGCGTCGCGTGGGCCTGATGATCGAGCTCGTAAGCGCTGCCCGCTGCATAAAATGCGACGCCTGCGTCGACGCCTGTCCGGATGACGTCTTCGACAGGACCGTGGGTGGGATTCCATCGATCGCACGGCTTGACGATTGCCAGACCTGCTTTCTTTGCGAACTCTATTGCCCCGTCGACGCTCTCTACGTCTCCCCGTTCAAGGACGCGCGCGAGCACGTTGACGAGGCCGATCTTGTAGCGCGCAATTTGCTGGGAAGTTACCGCCGCGCTCTTGGATGGCGGGGAATCAAGGCCTCAGAGGTCGATCGTGACCTCAGTCACCGCTTGCCGGAGCCGGACGGCACACCGTGGGAGCGATGACCGGCTTCGCACGTCCGCTTCGCCTGGCGATTGTCGGGGGCGGTTTCACCGGCGCGGCGCTTGCGACCCACGGTCTCACCGCGGCCACGCAGCCGCTTTCTGTCGATGTGATCGAGCCATCTGCAAAGCTGGGGCGCGGCGCAGCTTACGCAACGACAAATGCCGATCATCGCATCAACGTGCCAAGCGATCGGATGTCATTGTTCAGTTCGGACCCGACCCACTTCACCCGCTGGCTCTTTGACAACAAATGGCTGCCGGACCCTGAAAGCGCTGATCCTCTTGGACGCTGCTTTGTCCCACGGGACGCGTTCGCGGCTTACTCCGAGGCTGGTCTCGAAAAAGCAGCGCGAAGCGCGACGTCGGCCTCGCTGCGTCATCGCCAAACGCGCGTCGTCGGGCTGATCCGCGAGAACGATGGCTTCCGCGTCACGCTCGCGGATCGAACCTCTCTTCACGTCGATCGGGTCGCGATTTGCACTGGCCATGTGCCGAGTGCTCCGTGTTCGATCCGAGAAGGCGCCGCACGCCATCCCCGGTTTATCGCGAACCCGTGGGCGCCGGACTCGCTGGCGACAATACGACGATCGGATAGCGTCCTGATCGTCGGCGCCGGATTGACCATGGTCGACGTCGTCGCGACTCTTGCGCGTACAGATCATCAAGGCCCGATCGTCGCCATTTCGCAACGTGGCCTCCTGCCCCGCGGCCACGGCCGCTTTGTGGACTGCGCTCATCTGTTCGAGGGCGTGAGGCCTGCGACAGCGCTCGAATTGCTCCGCCTGGTCCGCGCGGAAATTCGACAATGCGATGACGAATTGGACTGGCAGGCGGTCGTCGACGCCCTGCGCCGAAGGCTGCCCGAGATCTGGCCGGCTTTGCCGGCGCTTGAGCGGATACGGGCGGTTCGCAGGTTGCTGCACTTCTGGGACGTTCACCGCTTTCGGATTGCGCCGCAGGGCGCCGCCGCCGTCGCCGGCCTAACAGCGCGAGGCACGCTAAAAGTGCAGCGGGCCAGGGCGATCGAGGTCGATGCGCGTCAGGAATCTCTGTTGGCGCGCCTCCGACTCCCCGACGGGACGATCGTCGACAGGGCCTTCCACTCGATCATCCTTTGCTCCGGCGCGTCGCGCAACATCCGTGACAATCTTCTGCTCGCGAACCTGATCGATGGCGGGCTGGCGCAGGATGACGATGTCAACATAGGCCTCAAGGTCGACGGGCTCAGCCGATTGATCGACGCGCGTGGAGCAACGCAGCCTCACCTCTTCGCCTTTGGCCCGATCACGCGAGGGACTTTCGGCGAAATGACTGGCGCGCCGGACATTATCGGTCAGATCGAGCGCGTCATCCCGACATTCGTTGAGGTGAGAGCGCCGATTCAAACAGACCGACTGCGAACTCTGGCGAGTTACCCCTCGGGGCTTGTTCGCCCCTGAGGTCGCATCTCGACGGACTGAGCTCATTGAAATCAACTTCAGAGACCGGGCAATGACATCCGCGATCGCTCCCGTGCGGCCGCGATCTCGTCCGCCTGAGCGGCGACGACCTCGATCGCACTGCCCGGGCGCGCCTGCGTCCCTCAGCGGTGATCGACAAGCCTCGCCAAAAGGTCGCCGCCGGCCTGAATGAGCGCCACGAGCGCGATGAGGACGACGATCACCGCGATCATGACGGAGGTCTCGAACCGCTGATAGCCGTAGCGGATCGCGAGATCGCCGAGGCCCCCTGCCCCGACGGCCCCGGCCATCGCGGAGGCTCCGACCAGCAGCACCAGCGTCACCGTGAAGCCCGCTATCAGGCTCGGCAGCGCTTCCGGAACGAGCGCCTCGCGGATGATGGCCCAGTTTCCTCCGCCCATCGCTCTCACCGCTTCGACAAGGCCGCGGTCGACCTTGCGCAAAGCGGCCTCGGAGACGCGGCCAAAGTAGGGAATGCCCGAGATCGACAGCGGCACGATCGCCGCCGCCGTGCCGATCGACGTTCCGACGATGAGGCGGGTCAACGGGATCAAGGCGACAAGGAGAATGATGAACGGCAGCGAGCGGAAGCTGTTCACGATCGCCCCGACGACCCGGTTGAGCCAGCGGTGCTCCCATAGACCCCCAGGCGACGTGCCGACGAGAATGAGCCCGAGCGGCAGCCCGACGGCGAAGCTGATCGCGCCCGAGACCGCCGTCATCGCCAGCGTCTCGCCGAGCGAGTTCAGGAGACGGTCAAGCGGGAGAGCGAGCATGGCCGAGGACCTCCACCGTTGCGCCGCTGAGCTTGAGATTGCGCTCGATCCGGTCGACAACGTCGGGCGCAGGCGCGCGCACAGAGAAAATGATCGTTGCGACGGCGCCGCACGATTCGCCAAAAGTCTTCGCCCTCAGGATCACGGGCAAGGCGCCGGTCTCCGAGGTCAGTTCGGCGAGCAGAGGTCGCCTGGCCAACTCGCCTTCGAGAATGATGCGGAACACGGTGTCGAGGCCGGGCGCCCAGTCCTGGCCAAGACTTGCGAACCATTCCCGGTCCTTGGAGTCAGGCGCATCATGGCGAGAAGAGGCGAGCAGGCGGCGGGTAAGCGGGGCTTCAGGATTGGCGAAGACGGCGGCGACCTCGCCTTCTTCGACGATGCGCCCGTGATCAAGAACGACGACCCGGTCGGCGATCGCCCGCACCACGCTCATCTCGTGGGTGATGAGCACGATTGTGAGGCCGAGCTTGCGATTGATGTCGCGCAAGAGAGCGAGAATGGAGGCGGTCGTCTCGGGATCGAGCGCGGAGGTTGCTTCGTCGGACAGGAGGATTGCGGGATCGGCCGCGAGCGCGCGGGCGATGCCGACGCGCTGTTTCTGCCCTCCGGACAGTTGCGCGGGATAGGCGTCGGCCTTGTCCTCGAGGCCGACGA
>DATCEJ010000073.1:0-4158 GCA_036510135.1 Roseiarcus sp.
CCGACGCCGCGGCCGCGGTTGGGCCGGCCGGCGATATAGATGGTTTGCGAATAGGCGCGGCAGCCGTCGCCCGACGCGGAGCCCGGCTCGACAAAGCCGAACACGCCTTTAGCCCCGCGCCATGAGCGCTTTTGACCTGAATCGAGCGCCCCCACCTGCGCCTGCCATGCCGCTTGGCGGTCATCGTCCGAAAGCGAAGAGCCGACCGAGCCACCAAGGACGCCGCCGAGCGCAGCGCCGGTCGGAATCGCCGGGACGGGAATTCCGGCGGGCGCGGGCGCAACCGTTGACGTTGCGGCGCCGGCTGGCATCGTCGAGCCGGTGACCGGCGGGGCGTCGTTGGATCCCACGCTTTGACAACCAGCAAGTCCGATCGATCCAATCGCAATCATGAAAATGCTCAACCGCATCAATCTCATTCTCCTCGGCTCGGTCATTTGAGGTTCGCAAACGGCAGGCTCAGACGCATGGCAGCCGCAAAATCGCGCGTAAGCCCCCGAGCGGGCTTTCGTCTAGCTCGAGCGAGCCGCCGTAGATCGAGGCGAGTTCGACGACGATCGACAGGCCAAGGCCGGAGCCAGGCCTTGATTCGTCAAGCCGCTTGCCTCGCTCAACCGCGGCGGCGCGCGCGTTCTTTTCGAGACCCGGACCATCGTCGTCGATCTCGGCGACGAGAAACGGGCCGGAATCTTTTTCGGCGGCTGCGGCGCGCGCTGTGTGAATGGACACCCGCTCTCGCGCCCACTTTCCCGCATTGTCGAGCAGGTTGCCAATCAGATCGGTCAGATCCTGCGCTTCCCCACGGAACTTAAGTCCCGGTTGCAAGCCGACGTCGAAGGTCAAGACTTGATCGCCGTGCAATTTCTCGAAGGTGCGTACGAGCCCCTCGACGACCGGCTTCACTTCCGTCGCAACGCCAAAGGTCCGGGCGCGGGCGGCGGCGCGCGCGCGATCGAGATAAAACGCCACCTGCCGGCGCATGATCTCGGTCTGCTCGCGCACCTTTTCCGGCAAGGCGGGGCTCATCGAATCCGCTTCGTTCATCAAGACGCTGAGCGGGGTTTTGAGCGCATGGGCGAGATTGCCGACCTGCGTGCGCGCACGCTCGACGATCTCGCGGTTGGCGTCGATCAGTTGATTGACTTCCGTCGCCAGCGGCGCGACATCCTGCGGAAATTCGCCCGCGATATGCTCGGCCTCGCCGCGGCGTATCGCGGCCACGCCTTCGCGCAGCACTCTCAGCGGGCGCAGTCCGAAACGAACCGCCAGGGCAGTTGAGCCGATCAGCGCCAGCGCCAGCGTCAAGAATGTCGCGGCGAGCGCATATTCGAAACTGCGCTCTTGGGCCTGGATCACGTCGGCGTTGGCGGCGACTTGAACCAGATATCGCCCGTCGTCGCCGGCGTCGATCTCGCGCTGGATCATCCTAAGCTGATGCCCGCCCGGGCCGACCGCATAGCCGCTAAGAACGGCGCTGTGATCGTGTCCGACCGCGACCAGTTGAGGCAACTGGGTCGCGAACAGCGACTTCGAGGCGCGGATCTCCGGCGGGTTCACATCGGTGCGGGTGATCTGCCAGTACCAGCCCGAGAATGCGAGCTCGAATTGGGGCGCGATCGCCGCGGTCTTCCCCTCTTCCGTGGGGACCGCAACATTGGCGACCAGCGCTTTGAGATAGACGCCAAGCTGCTCGTCGAAATTGGCCTCGCTCCACTGTTTGTTGAGCGCGCTCAAGCCCAGCCCCGCGAGCGCGAGGATCAGGATGCTCCAGAACGCCGCAGAGAGAAAAAGGCGCGAAGCGATCGAACGTGCGCTCAGCGCCTTGAACATGAAAGCGCTTTACGGCACTTCCCGAACCGCTCCGCGCGCCGCGCTGGTCGCGAACGCGGCGTAGGCGCGCAAAGCCGTCGAAACCGCTCTTTTGCGCGGCTTGGCGGGCTTCCAGGCGCTCGCGCCCTTCGCATCCATCTCCGCCCGACGCCTGGCGAATTCCGCGTCGTCAATGAGCACATGGATCGAGCGGCCGGGGATATCGATCTCGATCAAATCGCCTTCCTCGATCAGGCCGATCGCGCCGCCTTCGGCCGCTTCCGGCGAGACGTGGCCGATCGAGAGTCCGGAGGTGCCACCCGAGAAGCGCCCATCGGTGACCAAAGCGCATGCCTTGCCGAGCCCACGCGATTTCAGATAGCTGGTCGGATAGAGCATTTCCTGCATGCCCGGGCCGCCGCGCGGCCCCTCGTAGCGGATGACGACGACGTCACCCGCAGCCACTTTGCCGCCCAGAATCCCCTGGACTGCGTCGTCCTGGCTCTCGAAGATGCGCGCCGGGCCTTTGAACTTGAGGTTGGCGGCGTCGACTCCCGCCGTCTTCACGATCGAGCCATCGAGCGCGATGTTGCCGTACAGCACCGCAAGGCCGCCGTCTTTGGAGAAGGCATGCTCGGAATCGCGGATGACGCCCTTGGCGCGATCATCGTCGAGGGAGGGATAACGCTCTGACTGGCTGAACGCGATCTGGGTCGGCACGCCGCCGGGCCCGGCCATAAAGAACTCGCGCGTCGCATTTCCGGTTGCGCGCATGATGTCGTTGCGCGACAGCGCATGCTCGAGCGACTCGGCGTGCACCATGCGGACGTCGCGATTGAGGAGGCCCGCACGGTCGAGCTCGCCCAGAATGCCCATGACCCCGCCAGCGCGATGGACGTCCTCGACATGCACATTCGCCACGGAGGGGGCGACCTTGCACAGGCACGGCACGTGGCGCGACAGCCGGTCGATATCGGCCATGGTGAAGTCGATCTCGCCCTCGTGCGCGGCGGCAAGCAAATGCAGGACGGTGTTGGTCGACCCGCCCATGGCGATGTCGAGCGACATGGCGTTTTCGAACGCCTTGAAGGTGGCGATCCCGCGCGGCAGCGCGCCTTCGTCGTCATCTTCATACCAGCGCCGTGCGAGATCGACGATGAGGTGCCCGGCCTCGACGAACAGGCGCCGCCGGTCGGCGTGAGTGGCCACCACCGTGCCGTTCCCGGGCAGGGACAGTCCCAGCGCCTCGGTGAGGCAGTTCATCGAATTGGCGGTAAACATGCCGGAGCAGGAGCCGCAGGTCGGGCAGGCGGAGCGCTCGATCACCGCGACGTCGGCGTCGGAGACTTTGTCGTCAGCCGCGGCGACCATCGCGTCGATGAGATCGACTTTGCGCGTGCCCGTAGAGAGCTTGACCTTGCCGGCTTCCATCGGCCCGCCGGAGACGAACACCGCGGGGATGTTGAGGCGCATCGCAGCCATCAGCATGCCGGGCGTGATCTTGTCGCAGTTCGAGATGCACACCAGCGCGTCGGCGCAATGAGCGTTGGCCATATATTCGACGCTGTCGGCGATAAGCTCGCGCGAAGGCAGCGAATAGAGCATGCCGTCGTGGCCCATGGCGATGCCGTCATCGACAGCGATGGTGTCGAATTCCTTGGCGACGCCGCCCGCCGCCTCGACCTCCCGCGCCACCAATTGCCCAAGGTCCTTGAGATGGACGTGGCCGGGCACAAATTGAGTGAAGGAATTGGCGATGGCGATGATCGGCTTGCCGAAATCGCCGTCCTTCATGCCGGTTGCGCGCCAGAGGCCACGTGCGCCGGCCATGTTGCGGCCATGGGTTGAAGTGCGGGAGCGATACGGAGGCATGGGTCGCCTATGGAGTGGGAAAGGGGGCGCTGCAGCGCCAATTGACCGTCATATTCGCATTTTTCCTCTGCCCTCAGCAAGGGCACCGTTCCTGGCGACCTGGAAGGGAGCGAGAGTGAGGCGAAGCGGCCAACGAATTGACTTCGCCCTCCCGGATTGCGAGAAACGGCGCGCTCAGCTGCGCCCCGTGTTCGCCAACCCGTGGAGCGGCTCACGGCGCGGGTGTAGCTCAATGGTAGAGCAGCAGCCTTCCAAGCTGAATACGAGGGTTCGATTCCCTCTACCCGCTCCAGCTTTCAGGCATTTGGCGGGGATCTTGACCGCGGGTGTGGACGGGCTGCCCCTTCTTATATCGGCGCGAGCTTTCGTCTCGAACGGCGGCGATCAGGCGCCGAGCTGGCCAGCCAGATCCACGAGATCGCTCGCCGCGATATCCCAATTCTCTTCCGGCCTGAGATCAATCGTCTGCCCCGGTCC
>DATCEJ010000074.1:0-10076 GCA_036510135.1 Roseiarcus sp.
CTTCGCGCTCTGGGCCGTGGTGGCGGGCGTTGTCGTCTTCGGCGCTTTGCCGAACGCTCTGGCCCTTGCCGGAATCGCGCTGATCGCGGGCAGCGGCGTCGCCATCGTCCTCCTCGACCAGCGCCGTGGCGACGCGATTGCGCTCACGGAGGCGTTGTGAGTCCGCACCTACAGATATTGCGCCCCGGCTTCGGCCGAAAAGCGGCTGGGGTCGCCCTCCCAAACGATCCGGCCATGTTCAAGCACGTAGACGCGGTCCGCGTGAGGCAAGGCGAAGGTGACGTTCTGCTCGCCGAGAAGGACGGTGATCTCGGTCGTCTGCCGGAGCCGCTCGAGGGCCTTTGAAATCTGCTCCATGACGACGGGAGCGAGGCCCAGCGTCGGCTCATCGAGGATCAGAAGGTCGGGTTTCATCATCAACGCACGCGCGATGGTCAGCATCTGCTGCTCGCCGCCCGACAATGTCGCTGCGGTCTGGCGCTGCCGCTCCTTCAGGATCGGGAACAGATTGAACAGCCACTCCCGGCGCTCGGCGCGCTCCTTGTCGCCGAGCCCATGGCCGCCCATGTCGAGATTTTCGCCGACCGTCATGAGGCCAAACAGTTCGCGACCCTCCGGCGACTGCACAATCCCTTCGCGAGAAATCATCGCCGCGGTTCGACCGCGCAAAAGTTTGCCCTGTCGGCGAATGTCGCCGGCATAGGGAACGAGCCCTGAGACAGCGTTGAACAGGGTCGTTTTGCCAGCGCCGTTCAGTCCGACGATCGCGACGAACTCCCCTTGATGCACGTGAAGCGAAACGCCCTCCAGCGCCTGCGCCTTGTCATAGACGACGCTCAGGTTCGCGATCTCGAGGAACGGCGCTTGCGCGTCGGCGAACGCGGCTTCCGGACGGGCCGCTGTCGTGAGCGCGCCGCCGAGATAGACCTTGCGCACGGTCTCGTTCGCCATCACTTCCGCAACCGTGCCTTCGACGATTTTTTCCCCGACATTCATGGCGTAGACGCGATCGACCAGCGCCGACATGCTTTTCACGTTGTGGTCGACGATGAGGACCGCCCGCCCATCGTCGCGCATTTCGGTGATCAGCCTGGCGAAGGAGGCCGTCTCGCGCGCGGTCAGGCCCGCGAACGGCTCGTCGATCAGCACCACCTGCGGATCGCGGGCGATCGCCTTGGCGATCTCGATCTTGCGCAAGTCCGCGAACGGCAGGGTCGCGGGGCGCCGGTGAAGCACCGCGGTGAGCCCGACCCGTTCGGCGATCGCACGCGCCCGCGCGTCGGCGGCGGCGCGGGGCAGGAGATCCAGCAATCGGTCGGGCAAGAGCCCAAGCAGAATATTCTCGAGCACCGTCTGCCGATGCAGCGGGCGCGAATGCTGGAACACCATGCCCACGCCGAGCCTTGCGATCCGGTGCGGCGGCCAGCCTGCGACCTCACGGGCATCGACCCGGACCGATCCCGCATCGGGGCGCTCGACGCCGAGGATCGACTTCATCACCGTCGACTTGCCCGATCCGTTCGGCCCGATGAGCCCGAGGATTTCTCCGGCATGAACCGAGAAGCTGATGTCCTTGACAGCGGTGAGGCCGCCAAACCGCTTCTGCAGGCCGTTGACCTCGAGCCTTGCCGCGCCGGCGCTCATGTCGCCTCCCGTGCCCCTTTGACCATGCCGAGCAAGCCGGCCGGGAAGAACAGAACGACGAAGAGGGCGACCGCTGAGACGATGAAGGTTGCGAGATCGCCGAGCGGCCTCAAGCTCTCGCCAAGCGCGACCAGAAACACCGCGCCCAGCACCGCGCCGAGGATGGTGCGTCGACCCCCCAGCACGGCGCCGATGATCACCTGCACGCCGACGGTGACGTCGATGAACGTGCCCACCGAGGCGGTGCCGAGATAGAACGCCATCAAGGCGCCGGCGAGCCCGGAGAAAAACGCGCTGACCAGAAACGCCGCGAGCTTGTGCTTGGTGACGTTGAACCCGAGCGCCCCGGCCTGCACCGGATCCTGACCGCTCGCCTGCAGGATGAGGCCGACTGGCGAGCGCGCGAGCCCATAGAGGATCGCGCCGCTCACAGCCATAAGGCCGAGCGCGATCCAGTAATTGACCTTGTCGTCGATCGAAATGACGTCGGGGATTGTGAGGCCGATTTCGCCGCCGGTCAGGCCCGCCGCGACGACCACGAAGTTTTGCAGGATCAAAACGGCGACAAGGGTGGTGAGGCCGAAATAGGGACCGCGCAGGCGCAGCGCCGGCAAAGCCAGCACCAGCCCGCCGAGCATCGAGGCCAAGACTCCGGCAGCGACGCAGAGCGCGATCGGCGGCTGATAAAGGCTATCGAGGATGCCGGCGGTATAGGCGCCAAGCCCGATCAGGAACGAGGGGCCGAAATTCACTTCGTTGGCGAAGCCGAACAACAGGTCCCACGCCATCGAGAAGACGCCGAAATAATAGGCGATGGTCAGCAGCCCCAGCACATAACCCGAGACGTAGAGCGGCAGCGTCGCGGCGACGAGGACAACGATCAGACTGATCAAAACCGGCGGGGAAAAAAGCGCGCGGCGCAGCATGTCTAACGTCGGCCCAGCAAGCCGCGCGGGCGCACATACATCACCACGACCAGAAGCAGGAGCGCCGGGATCGAGCGATAGGCTGGCGAAATCAGATAGGCGGTCAGCGTCTCGAGATAGCCGACGACATAAGCCGCGATCAGCGAGCCGGAGACACTGCCCAGGCCGCCCAGGACGACGATCGAGAACGCGCTCGCGGTGAGTGGCCCGGCGCTATAGGACGAAACGCCAAGGAACATGCCGAGCAGGACGCCGGCGACGCCGGCAAGCGCGCCGTAGATCGCCCACACGCCGACATAGATGGTCGAAAGTTCGATGCCGAGCAGGGTCACGCCGCGCGGGTTCATCGACGCGGCGAGCACCGCCTTTCCGGCCTGCGTCCGATTGACGAACAGCCATAAGCCTCCGATCGTCGCCCAGCAGACGAGCGCGGTGAAGATCTCATTTGACGGCGTGCGCACCCCGAAGATCGTGACCACGCCGTCGACAATCGGCAGCACGGTCTTGGCGTTGTTGGTGAAGAGATAGGCGATCGCCTCCTGGATCATGATGCCCCAGAGCAGCGTCGCGGTGAGGATGAAGATTTCCTTCTCCTCCTCGCGCACCGCGCGCGACAATTGCAGCCGCCGGACGATGAAATAATAGGTCGCGAGCGCCAGCAGGAGCGCAACGACTATGCCGCATACGGCGCCGAGATAAGCGCCCGCCCCGAAATTTCCGGAAGCCGCCCAGGCCGCGACCGCAGCCGCGACCATGATTGCGCCATGCGAAAGGTTGAGCACCCCGGTGACGCCGAAAATCAGGGTGAAGCCGGTCGCGCCCAGGGCGTAGAGCGAGGAGATCGCAAAGCCGTCGATCAGGATCTGCCAGAACAGCATCAAGCGGTCTCGCCGCCTCCAGCGCTAAGGTTGGACGGCGGCGGGTCCGCCCGCGGTCACTTGCCCGAGGCGATCTTGACGAAGGACGGGAATGCGACCTTGCCGTTGGCGAGAGCCGCCGGCCACATATTGACCTGCTTGCCGTCCTGCCATTGCAGCATCAGGCCGGTGATGAACCCTGGCCCGGTTTTCAATCCATGCACATGGGCATCGCCTTTGGGCAGGAACTCAACCCGGCCGATCGTGCCGACGTAATCGGTCTTTTCCATCGCGTCCACGAGCTTGTCACTGTCGACACTCCCCGCGCGCTTGATCGCGTCAGCGATGATGTAGACGTCGTCATAAGCGGTGTAGCCGGCATACGAAGGCATATTGCCGTACTTCTTGCTGAACGCGTCAACGAACGGCAGCGTCTTGGGCGTGACCGCGACGCCTGGACCCGAGACGCCCTGGTAGATCACGCCGTCAGTCGCGCCGTTGGTGTCCTTCCAGAAGGTGGAGTTGGTCGCCTGTGAAGAGATGCCGAACATGGGGATCGGCACCTGCTGGCTCTTCCATTGCACGGTCGGCTGCGTGCCGACATGCGACACGCCGGTGATGATGACGTCCGGCTTCTGGCCCTCGATCTTGTTGAAGATCGGGGTGAAGTCGGTGGTGTCGGGCGAGAAGCGGATATGGTCGAGGACTTTGAGCCCGATCTTCGGCAGGCAGGCCTCGTAGCCGGCGTCGAGCGGTCCCGTCCAGGCGGCGTCCTCGCTCATGATCACGGCCGTTTTCATCTTGAGGCCGTCGACCAGCATGTCCTTCGCGGCGTCGCACGTGAGTCCCGCCAGCCCGCCCGAGGTCAGATAGCCGTGGAAGGTGTATTTGTTGTGCTCGTAGTCCTTGGCGATGTTCTGGGTGATGACGTCGGACGCCGCCCCGGGCGTAATGAACACGGTCTTCAGCCTGCTCGCCCACGGTTCGAGCGCGAGCACGACCTCGCTGATGTAACTGCCGATCACCGCGTTGACGTGATCCTCACTGACGGCGCGCTGGAACGCGCGCACCGACTCGGCCGAGGACGAATGATTGTCGTAGGAGACGATCTCGATCTTGCGCCCGTCGACGCCGCCCTTGGCGTTGATCTCATCGGCGGCGAGCTGCGCCGCTTGCGGGATCGAGGAGCCGGCGACCGATTGGGCCTCCGCGATCACGCCGATCTTGATCGGCGCATCGTCGGCCCAAGCCGGTAGGGCAATGGCGAGCCAGAGGGCAACCGCACCGCCCAGCAGGACGGCTGAGCGCACCGCAGCGTTTTCGTTTGGCGCCATTTTATCCTCCCAGAAGCTTGACCGGCTTCGACACGGCTCAAGTTTTAAGCCTTGCGCCTCGAACCGGTCCTGGCAAGAAGGCTGCCGTGTCCGTGTTCCCGATGCAAGCGGATTTATCGGAAGGCTGATCGCGCGCAAGACAGCCCGTCTGCGGCCGACCCCCCTCGTGCATCCGCGCGAGCTCGCTCAGGAGCGGCCCTTCGGCCTCGAGCGTCCAGAAGGAACCGGCGCTACTGAAAGAGCTTCAGCGCGTTGAGCAGAGTTCCGTAAACGCCCCACAGGAGCGGGATGCCGACGAAGCCCCAGGCCAGCGCCAGCTCGAGATTGGTCGTGCCGCTTCCATTCTCCGTATCCATATCCGTGTCCCTCAAGCCACGCCGACGGCGTCGTCCGCCGTCTCGATCGCCATGTGATGGCGATCGTCCACCGCCTTGATCAAGAAATTGCAGATGAAGCCGACGACCAGAAGCCCCGCCATGATGTACATCGTGATGTTATAGGCCTGCGCCTTCGGCACGCCGTGTTCGATCTGATACTGCCGGATGTAATTGACCAGCACCGGACCGAAGATGCCAGCGGCCGACCACGCGGTAAGAAGCCATCCGTGAATCGCGCCGACGTAACGCGTGCCGAACATGTCCTTGAGATAGGCCGGCACGGTGGAGAACCCGCCGCCATACATGCTGATGATGATAAGGAAACAAAGGACGAACAGCGGCAAATTGCCGGCGCCGCCGAAATAGGGCACGAGCGAATAGAGCACGATTCCGAGGACGAAGAACAAGAAGTAGGTGTTCTTGCGGCCGATGAAGTCGGACGTCGAGGCCCAGAAGAAGCGGCCGCCCATGTTGAAGATGCTGAGCAAGCCAACAAAACCGCCAGCGGCCGCGGCGGTGACTCGGCCGGGAAACATTTCCTGGCTCATCGCCGAAGCCTGGCCGAGCACACCGATGCCGGCCGTCACGTTCAGGCATAAGACGGCCCAGATCAGCCAGAACTGCGGCGTCTTCAACGCCTGGTAGACATAAACGTCCCTGGTGGTGACGAGCTTCTTCGGCTGGATCGGGGCAACGTAGCCCGCAGGCTTCCAGCCCGGCGGCGGGACACGCACGATCGCCGCACCAACCAGCATGAAACAAAAATAGATGATGCCCATGACCACGAAGGTCTCCGCGACTCCGACATGGGTGGGCGTCGCGAACATGTGCATGAGCCACACCGAAAGCGGGGCGGCGATCATCGCGCCGCCGCCGAAGCCCATGATCGCCATGCCGGTCGCCATTCCGGGCCGATCAGGAAACCACTTCATCAGCGTCGATACCGGCGAAATATAGCCGATGCCGAGGCCTGTTCCCCCAATCACGCCGTAGCCAAGATAGATCAGCCAGAGCTGACGGATCGAAACCCCGAATGCACTGATAAGAAAACCACCACCGAAGCACAGCGCGGCAGCGAACATGGCTCGACGCGGCCCGCCCTCCTCCACCCAGCGGCCGAAAACAGCCGCGGAAACCCCGAGAAAGACGATGGCGATGGAAAAGATCCAGCCGAGTTCTGTGAGCTTCCAGTCATCGGGCGCGGACTTCGTAACGCCGATCAGCTTGGTCATCGGCAGATTGAAGACGCTGAACGCATAGGCCTGGCCAATGCACAGGTGGACGCATAGCGCCGCCGGCGGAACCATCCAGCGGCTGAAGCCCGGTTTGGCGATGGTGTGGCTTCGGTCCAGAATTGAAAAGAGTGACATTTGACGCCCCACCCTCGTTTTTTGCCCGAGGATTGCCTATCCACGGCAGTTTGGCAAGCAGTGCTGTCCCGCCTGGGCATTTTCCCTATGGCCCCGTCGAGAGCGAGGACTTCCCTCACGCGATTCGCCAGCCCGGTCAACAACCTTCACATTCCTGTCATGGGCGGTCGCGATAGAGGAGCCTCGCACGCCCTAAGGAGCTCCCATGTCCGCCGCATTCGAGGCTCGCCTCGGCCCACACGCCGAAGCGCCGGTCAAGCCGCGCCTTAACACTCCGATTGATCCTCGATTCGCGCTCGGCATCCTCGCTGTAATCGCGCTTGGCCTGTTCTACATGGCCTATTCCATCCGATCGGACATTGCAGACGCCGGCGGCGGACCGACGACCATCCTGCCGTTCATTCTGCTCGGCGTCGCGTTGCTGATCGCGCTCGGCTTCGAATTCGTCAACGGCTTCCATGATACCGCGAATGCCGTCGCCACCGTCATCTACACCCACGCCTTGCCGGCACAGGTCGCGGTCGTGTGGTCGGGGTGCTGGAATCTCCTCGGCGTGCTGGCTTCGACCGGCGCGGTGGCGTTCGGCATCGTCTCGTTGCTGCCGGTTGAGCTCATCCTTCAGGTCGGCTCCGCCGCCGGCTACGCCATGGTGTTTGCGCTGCTCATCTCCGCGATCATCTGGAACCTGGGCACCTGGTGGATGGGCATTCCCGCTTCGAGTTCGCACACCCTGATCGGGTCGATCGTCGGCGTCGGCGTCGCCAACGCGATCATACGCGGTCAGAACGGCACGGCGGGCGTGGATTGGGACCAGGTCGCCAAGGTCGGCCAGGCGCTCTTGTTCTCGCCGCTGTTCGGCTTTGCCCTTTCGGCGCTGCTGCTGCTCGCGATGAAGGCCGTCATCCGCGTGCCGGAGCTTTACACCGCCCCAACCACGAACAAGCCGCCTTCGCCCTGGATCCGGGGACTCCTGATCCTCACCTGCACGCTGGTCTCGTTCTTCCACGGCTCCAATGACGGCCAGAAGGGCATGGGCCTCATCATGCTGATCCTGATCGGCGTCGCGCCGACGGCCTATGCGCTGAACCGCGCTCCGGCCGAAGGTCACGCCGCTGCGTTCGTCTCCGCCGCGCAAGCCGCTTCCAAGATCGTCGAAGCCCATGGCGCCGGCTACGCCATCACCGGCGATCCTCGTGCGGCTGTGACCGAATATGTTCACTCCCACACGATCTCCGAGGGGACCTATCCGTCTCTCGCGGTGCTGACCAAGCAGATCAGCAATTCGGTCGAGCAATACGGCTCCGTGGCCAGAACGCCGCTCGACAGGGTTCAGAACCTTCGTAACGACATGTATCTCGCCTCGGAGGGTTTCCGCGTCCTGACGAAGGACAAGGAGAGCGCGCTATCGGCCGCCGACAAGGGGCAGATCGCCGCCTTCAAGAAGGAGCTTGATGACGCGACCAAGTTCATCCCGACGTGGGTTAAGATCTGCGTGGCGATCGCGCTTGGTCTGGGCACGATGGTCGGCTGGAAGCGTATCGTCATCACTGTCGGCGAGAAGATCGGCAAGACCCACCTCACCTACGGCCAGGGCGCGGCGGCGGAAATCGTCGCGGCGGTTACGATCGGCGCGGCGGACGGCTTCGGCCTGCCGGTGTCGACGACGCACGTTCTGTCGTCCGGCGTCGCCGGAACGATGGTGGCCAACGGTTCGGGAATGCAATGGTCGACGGTGCGCAGCATCGCGCTCGCCTGGGTGCTGACCCTACCGGCGGCGATGATCATGTCCGGCGTGCTGTACGTGATCTTCCGCCAGATTTTCTGACAGCTTCAGGCGCTCGCGGTTTCGACCCCCCACGCCACCGGTTTCGGCGGCGTCGACGTGACATCCCCTGTTCTCGACGCTCGATCGTCTTCGGCTTCTCCGTTATTGACAGGACGGAACTGGGACGACGAACTCTGGCCGCTGTGGTAGGAAAAACGATCCGATCACCGCGACGAGCGACAAGAGGCAAGAGATGGCCACGATTGACGATGTTCTTTCCGCCATCGACTCCGGCCAAAAGACCGCGCTCGACCGGCTGTTCGCCTTTCTGTCGATCCCCTCGATCTCCGCTCTGCCCGCGCATTTCCCCGATTGCGAGCGGGCCGCGGACTGGCTGGTCACGGAGCTGAGCGGCCTCGGGTTCGAGGCGTCGAAACGTCCAACCGCAGGCCGTCCGATGGTCGTCGGCCACATTGCGGCGGCTCGCCGGGAGGCGCCGCATGTCCTCTTCTACGGCCACTATGACGTGCAGCCGGTCGATCCGTTGAATCTTTGGCGAAACCCGCCGTTCGAGCCCAGGCTCGAGGCCGGGCCGCAGGGCGAGGAGATCGTGGCTCGAGGGGCTAGCGACGACAAAGGCCAGCTCATGACCTTTCTCGAAGCCTGCCGCGCCTTCCGGCAATTCGGCGCCCCGCCCTGCCACATAACCGTGCTGTTCGAGGGCGAGGAGGAAACGGGATCGCCATCCCTGGCGGCCTTCCTCGCTGAAAACGCGAAAGAGCTGAAAGCCGATGTCGCGCTGGTTTGCGACACCGGAATGTGGGACCGCGCGACGCCGGCGATCACGATCGCGCTGCGGGGGATCGCCGCGGAAGAGGTCGTGCTGACCGGCGCCAACCGGGATCTGCATTCGGGCCTCTACGGCGGCTTGGCCGTCAACCCGATCCATGTGCTCTCGAAGATTCTTGGCGAGTTGCACGACGATGCCGGCGCGGTCGCGATCCCCGGCTTCTATGATGGCGTCGAGGAGATTCCGCAGGAGCTCGCGGACCAGTGGCACGAGCTCAATTTCGACGGCGGGGCGTTCCTGCGCGAGGTCGGGCTGACGAATCCGGCGGGCGAGCGCGACCGCTCGCCGCTTGAAATCCTGTGGTCGCGGCCCACCTGCGAAGTGAACGGGATCGTCGGCGGCTACACCGGCGAGGGGACCAAGACCGTGTTGCCGGCAAAGGCGAGCGCCAAAATCACCTTCCGGCTCGTGGGCAAGCAGAACCCCGAGCGCATACTCGAAGCTTTCCGTGCTTTCGTCACGTCGCGCCTGCCGGCAGACGTGAAGGCGGAATTCCTCGGCCATGGCGGCAGCCCCGCCATTTCATTGCCGATCAAGAACCAGGCGTTACGAATCGCTCGTCGCGCCCTGGAGGTCGAATGGGAAAAGCCGGCGGCGCTGATCGGCAGCGGTGGATCGATTCCGATCGTCGGCTCGTTCAAGCGCGAACTCAATCTGGACAGTCTGCTGGTCGGCTTTGCGCTGGACGACGACCGCATCCACTCGCCCAACGAGAAATACGACCGGACGTCGTTCCACAAAGGGGCGCGCTCCTGGGCGCGCATCCTGGCGGCCATCGGCGCGTGACGATCGCGAGCCGGGAAACTCGGTGCAATGGGATGTCATTGAACGCCAGTGGGAGTTGACGCGCGCCTGGCCTAGCCGCCATTTTACCGGCACGCCCTAATGTTTTCAGTGGCTTGAGACCCCGTTTAGTTTCGCGCTCACGATCGGATGGCCGGCGCTTTGTGATC
>DATCEJ010000075.1:0-5562 GCA_036510135.1 Roseiarcus sp.
CAGCCGGTCGGCGTGGTAGGGCAGATTATTCCGTGGAACTTCCCGCTGATGATGGCCGCCTGGAAGTTGGCGCCAGCCCTTGCGGCAGGCTGCACAATCATTCTCAAGCCGGCGGAGCAGACCCCTCTCTCGGCTTTGCGCTTCGGTGAACTGCTCGCGGAAGCGGGCATCCCCGACGGCGTCGTCAACATCGTCACCGGGTTCGGTGAAACCGCGGGCGCGGCGCTCGCCAATCATCCCGACGTCGACAAGATCGCCTTCACCGGGTCGACGGAAGTCGGCAAGCTCATCGTGCAGGCGGCCGCCGGCAATCTGAAGCGCGTCTCGCTCGAACTCGGCGGCAAGTCGCCGGCGATCGTCTTCCCGGACGCCAACCTCGATCACGCGATCGGCGGCGTGGCGGATGCGATCTTCTACAACCAGGGCCAATGCTGCACGGCGGGCTCACGCCTGTTCGCGCACAAGTCCGTCTACGACAAGGTCGTCGAGGGCATGGTCAACCGCGCGGCCAAGATCAAGGTCGGGCATGGCCTCGATCCGTCCGTCCAGCTCGGCCCCCTGGTCTCCAAGGAGCAGCACATGAAAGTGCAGGGCTTCATCGAGTCCGGCCGCAAGGAGGGCGTGAAGGTCGAAACCGGCGGCGGCGTTGTCGGCAACCAGGGCTATTTCGTCGAGCCCACCGTGCTGACCAAGACCAATCGCGACATGCGCGTGGTCAAGGAGGAGATCTTCGGCCCGGTCGTGTGCGTGCAATCCTTCGACGATGACAACCTCGATCAGGTCGCCAAATTCGCCAACGACACCGAATATGGCCTGCAGGCGAGCATCTGGACCCATAATTTGAAGGTCGCCCATTCGCTCGCGCGCAAGATCAAGGCGGGCACGATCTGCGTCAACACCCACAACTACGGCGATCCCGCCTGGCCGTTCGGCGGCTTCAAGCAGTCCGGCTGGGGCCGCGAGATGGGCAAGGAAGTGATGGAGCACTACACCGAGACGAAATCGGTCGCGATCAACCTGGTTTAAAACGGGGGTCCACGGCGGGCATTGCCGTAAAAAAGGCAGCGCCCGCCGTCGGGAACTTTCCGACTCGCCTTCGCGTTTCCTTGGACACCAGCCAAGGAGAATTCCTCATGGACGCCGTCCGTGAAACATCGACGCTTATTGCTGCCGACAAAGTCCAGGGCACCGACGTCTTCAACGCCGCAGGCGATCGTCTGGGCTCGGTTCACGACCTCATGATCGACAAGCAAACCGGCCAGGTTGCGTATGCGATCTTGTCGTTCGGCGGATTCCTCGGAGTGGGAAGCTCTTATCACCCGCTGCCCTGGTCGCTCCTAAGATACAACACGAATCACGGCGGGTATGTCGTCGAGATTGACGAGAGCCAGCTCAAGGACGCGCCGTCCTATCCGGTCGGCACCGAGCCGGCCTGGGGCGATCCCGAATATGAGGGCAAGCTGCACGACTATTACGGCGTCGGCCCGTACTGGGGCGCTCCGGGTCCGCTTTGACGACCTTCCCGCTAGCGCGCCATTAGGGACCTCCCGCCTGATGGCCAAATAAGGCGGCGGTTCATTCCGTCGCCTCTTTTTGTGTTCCTTTCTTACGCGCCAGCGCGGGACTCAGGCGCCGCCCCATAACCACATTTCTTAGATTGTCAGGAGATCGCCAGCGCTACTGCGCGGCCTTTCTTCGCTCTTCAGCACAGTCCTCCGAGAAGCGCCATTTGCCCTCGACGACATCGCTGATCTTCCACTGCTTGCCGTCCCTCAAAAACTCGAAGTTGCGGACATCGAGCGGCGCTCCCTTCGTGCCTCGCACCCGGGCCGAGATGACGGCGCGGCGACCGTCGTCGAAAACCGGCGAGATGAGGAGGCTCTTTTTCACTTCGGCGGCGTCGAAAGCTTGGCCAGACATTTCGATCGCTGCGGCGCAAGCGTCCTGGTCCCCCGCTGCAAAAACAGGGAGCAGAGCGGGCGCGAAATATTTCGCCCGGTTCTTGTCCGAACTCACCCCGTTGAGCCCATTGCTGGACAGCAGATCTTCGTACAGCTGGCGAATGATTTCCAACGGCGTCTTCGGATCGGCGACGGCGAGCGGTCGCGGCGCATGCGCGTGAGCTTGGTCGCAGTACTCCTGCGTCACATCCGGCTTTGTTGCAGGTCTCACATAGTCGTCGGCACGAAACGGGGGAAATTCATAGGGTCCGTGCGCGCCCCGGTGCTGTCCGCATTTCCTGTCGTCTAGGGCGGCCAAGCTCCAGATTCCCCCTCGCAATCTCACGTCCATTACGCACTGATCGTTTGGGAGATCGTCCGGCGGCGCTAAAACCCAATGGTCCGGCGATATGGCGCGAGCGTGGCCGCGCGCCCAATACACGCTGTTTCCGCTCGGTGTGTTTGCGTAGACGCTGAGATCGATGCTGCTGTCGGCATTTCTTTTCACTGACAAGGCTGAGCCCTTGAGACAATAGACGCCGCTGGCGGGGTGTTCAGCGCGCGCGGGCGTAGCGAGACAGACGAGGCCGGCGGCAGCGAACAAAGCCGTCCCTGTGCGCATAGGCATGTCCTTTATGCGCCTTGCTCGCGCCCTCTCTGAACCTAATTTTGGATTAGCAAAATCTGCAAGTCAATTGCCGCCCTTGCCGTATATCGCCCGCACCCGCGGCGTTCAGCTACGCTTCGGGGAGGAAATTAAGGGCCTATGGCCAAACAAGGCGGCGGTTCATTCCGCCGCCTTGTTTTTTTGCGTTCTAGCGCTGTCGGTCTGCCGCCGCCCGAAGCGCGGCGGACTTTTGAGTCCAAATGGCAACGCGCCCTGAGCGGCGCCTATCCATCTTCAGCTGGCCGCGCCATAATGGGCGTGCGCAGCTCTCGGCTCCGAAATTTCTAACCCCTCGGCGGTCCGAGCGCGAGTGAGGCAATCGGCGAGGGGCAATGACGGGCTCGTCCGAGTTCACGACCTGGGTGGCGTTGGCCGGCGCCGCGATCTTAGGCGGACTATGCGCGATCTATTCATCCAGCCTTTGGGTCCTGATCGCGGCGGGTCTCGTCGGCGCCGTTGTCGGGTACAAGGGCGAGCAAATCGGGCGGCGCACCCTGGCGCGATATCTGTCGCAAAGGCGCTCTCGCTAGGGATGGGCGTGGGAAATTGAGCTGGGCCGACTCTTCGACCCCTGGCGAGGTTGACCATGGCGTGCGCCGTCCCGGCGCGTGGGCGCATTCACGGACAATGACATGAGGCTGCGCTCGCTCCTGTTCGTTCCCGGCGATTCCGAACGCAAGTTTGCGCGGGCGCGCGATTGCGGGGCCGACGCCCTCATTCTCGATCTCGAAGATTCTGTCGCGCCCTCCGAAAAGGCCAACGCCCGCGCCAATGTCGCCAGTCTGATCGAGCCCGACCCGGAACGGGCCTGGACGTTCATCGTGCGCGTCAATGCGCTCGACACCGGGCTCGCGCTCGACGACCTCGCCGCGGTGGTGAAACCGGGCCTCGACGCGCTCCTGATCCCCAAGGTCGATGGCGCGGCCGATCTCGACCGCATCGCCCCTTGTCTTGACGCGCTCGAGGCGAAAGCCGGCATGGCCTCGGGCTCGGTCAAGCTGGCGAGCGTGGCGACCGAAACGCCAAAGGCGATGTTCGCGCTTGGCTCCTATGCGCCAGCGCATCCGCGGCTGATCGCCTTGACCTGGGGCGCCGAGGATCTGTCGGCTGCGCTCGGCGCGACGGACAACAAGGAGCCGGACGGGTCCTGGACTTTTCCGTATCAGCTGGCCCGCGCGCAGTGCCTGTTCGCCGCGTCCGCCGCCGAAGTCATGGGCCTCGATACGATCTACGCGGATTTCCGCGATTCCGAGGGACTCGAGCGCGATTGCCGGCGGTCCCGGCGCGACGGTTTCGTTGGGCGCCTCGCGATCCATCCCGATCAGGTCGCGGCAATCAATCGGGCTTACGCGCCGTCCGAAGCCGAGGTCGCGCAGGCGCGCAAGATTGTGGCCGCGTTCGAGGCCAATCCGGGCGCGGGCGCGCTTGGTGTCGACGGCCGGATGGTCGATCTTCCGCATCTGAAAGCAGCGCGGAAAATTCTGGCGTCGATTTGACCGCAAGTTTCGTGGCGCGCCTTGGTGGCGATTGTGCGAGCTCTCTTGCCGTGAGCAACGATTTGTTCTTGCTTCGTTCTCACGCATCGTTTAGCGACACCTGGGCGTCAGGCGGGCTTAGCTCGAGCGCGCTTCGCCCTACCAAAACGTAGGTTCAGACCTATATTAAAGGGGATTTCGCCGGCCCCTTTTTTGACTGGCCGGCGCGGGCGAATGTTGATCGGCCGCAATCCAGCTTTCGGAGACATGCTATGGCTGACGAAGCACTTTTTGGGCTTTTGCGGCAGACCGCGGATCCGGCGGTGGTCGAAGCCTTGAAAACATCGGTTGAAAGCGACCAGGACCGGTTGCTCAACCGCATCAATCCCTTGGTCTATGCGAGCGCGCATGGCCTCGACGAGGAGCACACGATCGGCGCCTTTGTCCACGCGGCGCGGCTCGGGCTGTTCGACATGTCGTGGAACATGTTGTGCCCGTCATGCGGCGGGGTCATCGAGACAGGCGCCGCGCTCAAGAACCTCAATCAATCCAATTATTATTGCTCGTTCTGCACCGTCCATTGCGAGCCGACGCTCGACAAGCTGGTCGAGGTCACCTTCACCGTCAACCCTCGGATTCGCCGCATCGCCGCCCACGACCCGGACTCGCTTCCTTTCGCCGAATACATGCGCCAGATCTTCTGGAGCTCGAGCAACGAGTTCCCGGACGATATTGAAAGCGCTGTCCAAAGGGTGACGCTCGACACAATGGAGCTCGGAGGGGGCGAAAAGGCGGCGATGTCGCTCAACCTCCCGAAGGGATTTGCGATCGTCTTCGAACCCGTGACCCACTCGTCGCTCTTTCTGGAGGTCGAAGGGGAGGAGACCAAGGAGCGTCGGAATCTCTCGCTCGTCTTCGCCGACGCGCATACCCACAGCGGCACGCTGAAAATCCAGCCCGGTCCTGCGCGCATTTCGTTTGAAAACAAGGCTGAGCGCCGGACGATGCCGGGGATCTGGCTGCATACCGACGAGATGAGCAAGCTCACCAACACCCGCCGGCCGTTCCTGACCGCGACACGGCTGCTCAGCAACCAGGCGTTCCGCGATCTCTACCGCAGCGGGACGTTCGATCCCGAGCAGCGGTTCAAGATCACGAGCCTCACCATCCTGTTCACCGACCTCAGGGGCTCGACGGCGCTCTACGACCGGATCGGCGATCTCGCCGCCTTCGATCTCGTGCGCAGTCACTTCGGCGCGCTGCTCGACGCGGTCTCGGCCGAGGGCGGCGCTGTGGTGAAGACCATCGGCGATGCGGTGATGGCGACGTTCCCCACGCCCGACCGGGCGCTCCGGGCGGCGATGCGCATGCGCGAGGCGATGCGGGGCATCAACCAGACGCGCGGTGGCGAGGACCTGGCGCTCAACATCGGCCTGCATTCGGGTCCGTGCCTCGCGGTCATGCTCGACGACCGGCAGGA
>DATCEJ010000076.1:0-10249 GCA_036510135.1 Roseiarcus sp.
TGCGCGTGCTCATCACCATGCGCTCAGACTTCATCGGCGACTGCGCCAATTTCCATGGCCTGTCGGAGGCGGTGAGCGCGACGCAATACCTCGTGCCAAATCTGACCCGCAGCCAGCTCGAAGAGGCGATCCGCAAACCGATCGAAAAAGCGGGCGGGACGATCGAGCCGGAACTGGTCGAACGATTGCTCAACGACTGCGGCGACGAACTCGATCAGCTTCCGGTGCTGCAGCATTGCATGATGCGGCTGTGGGACCGAGCGGGGGCGGAGACACCCGCTGGGGGCGCCCGCCATCTGACCCGGATGACCTATGACGCGATCGGGCGCATGACGGACGCCCTGTCGCGCCATGCCGACGAGATTTTCGCCCAATGCACCGGAGAGGAGCTGGCGGTCGAGCAGGCGTTCCGGGCGTTGTCGGAAGTTGACCGGGAAGGCCGGGCCATTCGCCGCGCGCTTCGGTTCGACAAACTGCTGGCCGAAACCGGGGTCAGCGAGTCCGAATTGCGCGCCGGGCTAGACCGGTTCCGCGCCCCGAACTGTTCGTTCGTGCTGCCGCCCCTGTCCGTTTCACCGACGCTAGCAGCAGACGAACGGATCGACATCGGGCACGAGGCGTTGCTTCGCCGCTGGAAGACAATCGCGGGCAGGACCGAAGCGATCGATCCAAAAACCGGCCGCCCGCCGCCGGGCTGGCTCGCCGAGGAGCAGATCGACGGCCAGCGCTATCACACGCTGGTGTCGCTGCTCGATGGGACTGCTGGCGGTGAACGGGCGACCCTCGACGATCCCGAGCGCACGAAAGACTGGTGGACACGTCTGCCGCGGACCGCCGCTTGGGCGGATCGCTACGGCGGCAAGTTCGAGCAAGTCAAGAAACTGATCGACGACGCCATCGAGACCAAGAGACGATCGAGGCGCAATCGGCGACTGGTCGCGGCGCTCAGCGCCGTCATCATCCTCGCCGTCGGCGCTGGCATGTGGGCGGCGCACGAAAGAGCGCAGCGGCGGCTACTGGCCCAGGAGCAACTGCGCCAGGAAGACATCGACAAAAGCGCCATGACGTCAGCGAAGACCCTGCTCGAAAATGTCTTGGAAGCTTACAATGAGCAGACCCTCGATATCGCCGGGGCCGAAAGCCTTGCGGCCATATCGGGGCAGTTCCTCGATGACACCCGAGCGGCGAGGAAGACCGCTGCAGCAGATCTGATATGGGGCCAGGCGCTGAACGTCGACGCTGATCTTCTGGCGACGCTGAATAAACATTCGGAGTCGCTAGTTCTGGCGCGGAAAGCAAAAGAAGACGCATTGTTTCTCACGCAGACCAATCCGAACGCGCGAGAGCCGCTGCAAGTTTTGTACGACGCGTCCGTCCGCGTCGGCAACGGGCTCGCGGCCTTTGGAAAGGCACACTTTCAGGACGCTCTTCGGGAGTACGGCGAGGCGACTGAGGTCGCGACGAAAATCGTCGCTTTGAACGGCGATCAGACCGGCGACATTGATGTCATCGACGCGCATATGAAAATCGGCGATGTGTACAAGGACAGCGACCCCAAGCAACATCCGCAGGCGCTGGCGGAATATCAATCCGGTCTCGCGATTTGCGAGGCCTCGCTCGGCAAGCACCCCGACAACTTCGAGCTTCTGCGCAACAAGGGAAAGGCGTTCTACCGCATCGCGGAGCTATCGAGGACGCAAGACGCGTTCGAAAGCGCCAGAACCTTTTATCGCAAGGCGTCCGACGTTCAGGAGGGCCTTATTGCGCGCAATGCAAAGGAAGCGATTGCCGCGCAGAAAGCGCCCGACCTGAGCCTCAAATCGAACTTGGCGGCGACCGGCACGCATTGGGGAATGCTGGAGAGAAAGGCGGGAGACTTAAACCTTGCGCTGACCAAGTTTCAGCAAGGGGCCGCGCTGAACGAGGAGCTGATCAAAGCCGAGCCGGGCAATCCCCAGTGGGGATACTACGTTGCGCCAGCTTACCTCAATATCGCGGAGATTTTCGATCAGCTCGGCCGGCCCAAGGACGCGCTTGGCTACTACCAGCGGTTCCATGAGACGAAGCGAATGCTCGCCTTCCGGGGACTTGGACCTGCGAAAGCGCAGAAGGAATACGCCGAGTCGGCGAAACTGCTCGGAGACCATTCCAACGGGCTTTCCCAGATCGACGCCTACCGCAGCGCCGTTCGAACCTGGAGCCGTCTCGTCGATGACCCGAAGGGCGCGAACGCTGTAACTGGGCAATTCGACGCCATGCTTGGCCTTGCGAGCTTCTTCAAAGCCAAGAACGATTCGCTCGACGCGCAGAGCGCTTATCGCCTGGCCCAGAAGATCGCGACGCTAAACTTCGCCAAGAACCCTTCCGACACGTCCTGGCGCGACAAGGCCGAGGCCGCTGAAAGAGCCTCGGTCGAAATGGAACAAGCTGCAGAGACCGCGCCGGCCGACGCGCCCCATTGATCTCGACCGGCGCCTTTGCGCCGTGACCAGCGTCAGGCCGCCGCCTTCAGCGCCTGGTCGAGGTCGGCGAGAATGTCGTCGATATGCTCGATGCCGATCGACAGCCGGACGTAGTCGTCCGTCACCCCGGTCGCCTGCTGCTCTTCCGGCGAGAGTTGCGAGTGCGTGGTGGTCGCCGGATGGATGGCGAGCGAACGAGCGTCGCCGATGTTGGCGACGTGATAGAGGAGCTTGAGCGCGTCGATGAACTTGCGCCCCGCCTCGCTTCCGCCCTTGATCTCGAACCCGACTAAGCCGCCCATCCCGCCCTTGAGATATTTTTCGGCGCGCCGCTTGGCCTCGCCTTTCTGAACCGACGGATGAATTACGCTCGTGACCGCAGACTGCTTGGCGAGCCAAGCCGCAACCGCGGAGGCGTTCGCGCTGTGACGCTCCATGCGCAACGGCAGCGTCTCCACACCCTGGAGCGTGAGGAAGGCGTTGAACGGCGACATACAGGAGCCGAGATCGCGCAACATGGTTGTGCGAGCCTTGAGAATGTAGGCGATCGGCCCGAGCGGCTTGGCCGCTTCGCTCCACACCGCGCCGTGGTAGCTCGGATCCGGCGTGTTAAGCGCAGGCTGGCGCTCTTTGTGCTCGTCCCACGGGAAATTGCCGCCGTCAACGATGATGCCGCCGATCGAGTTGCCGTGGCCGCCCAGATATTTGGTCGACGAGTACATGACCACCGCCGCGCCGTGTTCGAACGGCCTGGCCAGGATCGGAGCGGCGGTGTTGTCCATGATGAGCGGAATGCCGAGCGGCCGGCCGATCGCCGCCACCTCCGCGATCGGGAAAACGATGAGCTTAGGATTGGGCAGCGTCTCGGCATAATAGGCGCGAGTGCGCGCGTCAGTCGCCTTGCGGAAATTCTCCGGGTCGGCCGGATCGACGAACCGGACCTCGATCCCCTGGTTCTTCAGCGTCGTGGCGAACAGGTTCCAGGTGCCCCCGTAGAGGTCGGTCGAAGAGACGACGTTGTCGCCCGCGCGCGCCAGGTTCTGGATCGAAAAAACTGAGGCCGCCTGACCGCTGGCGACCGCCAGTCCCGCGACTCCGCCCTCGAGCGCCGCGACGCGCTTCTCGAGTACGTCATTGGTCGGGTTCATGATCCGGGTGTAGATGTTGCCGAGTTCCTTGAGCGCGAACAGGTTGGCGGCGTGCTCGGCGCTCTGGAACTGATAAGAAGTGGTCTGGTAGATCGGCACGGCGACTGCGCCAGTCGCCGGGTCGGCGCGCCAACCAGCGTGAAGCGCCAGAGTTTCGACTTTATGAGACATGGTTTCTTCCCTGCTGCTACGCTTGTTCGCCAGTCTTCGAAGCCTGTTGCGACGGACGAGGGCGACTAAATTACTATTTGATACAGTCTATTGTATTTTAACCTAAATGAGTTAGGTGGAATGCATCCATAACGACTTCCTAACCGCTCCGCAAGGCGACGCATGTCGGTCAACCCACGCGGTCGCTGCCTATCGCCTTGATGATGGCGCCGCCCGTGGCGTCGAAATTCATTTCGACTTCTGTATTGTCGGAGCGAGAATCAGAGGCCGCCGCTGCGTGCGCCTCGGGGCGAAGGAACGGGCCAATGAGCAACAGCCGCGAACCGGAGCGCGCGCACAGATTTCACCTGCCGCACACTCACCTCGAATCTGCTTTTGGAAACGACTGGTTCGGGAAGAAAGCAGAGGATTTTGCCCGCTTCTTCGGCACGCCGAGGTTCCTTATCGCGCAGACGCTCATCGTCGCGCTCTGGATCTGGGCCAACGCCGCCGGCTGGACCCAGTTCGATATTTATCCATTCATTCTGCTCAACCTCGCCTTCTCGACCCAGGCCGCTTACGCCGCGCCGTTGATTCTGCTGGCGCAGACCCGTCAGGCCGACCGCGACAAGGTGATGAGCCTCGCCGACGCCCAGCATCGCGAGGAGATTCACCAGATCAATGAGCAGCGGCAAGCGCAAACGCGCGAGCAAGCTGGCGTGCTCATCGAAATGGTGCAGCAGAACACCGCGCTTACCGAGCGCGTGGAAACCCTGCTCAAGCAGAACACGGAACTGACGCAGAGCGTCCGAACCCTCGTCGAAAGGATCGACGCGATGACGTGCGAGGTTCATGCGCGAGTGACGCCCGCCGCGGCCGGCTGACGACGCGACGACCCGGCCCCGCCTACTTGTCGATGAACTCGATCGTTTGCTCGAGCGCGGCGGGCGAAACCCGAAAAAGGCCGGTATAGGGCAGGCCGAATTCGAAGATGAGGAAGATCGCAAACGCGATCGACAGCGCGCCGAAAGTGAGGGCCGCGGTGACCAGCGTGTTCGATTCCGCGTACAACCCGATGCCGAAAAAGAGCGCCGCCGTCCAAAAGACCAGGATGGCGATCAGGAACCACGACACTGGCGCCGCCGCAATTTGGAGCGAGATCAGCAACCGCGATTGCTCGACCATGCTGGCGTAGAGGTTCGCCGTAGCAAGGGCGGCCTTCTGGGCGTCCGTTTTGGGCTGTAACGTGGCGAGATAGTCAGTCATCGCCTGCGCGCTGGCGAGGGGCGGCCCGACCGTCAGCAAGGCAGGGTCGACGCTCCCACCGCCCCAGATCACCTCGTGGGCTTTCTCGATTCCCGCTTTGAGCTGGTCGCGCATCGGCTTGGTTTCGGGCCCAAATTGCCCCAGCGCCTGATCGAGCCTCAGGACCTGGGCGGAAAAATTCTCCAGGTTGGTCCTCTGAGTCGAGAAATAGGCGAAGCTCACGCCGATCAGGGTGCCCAGAACCAGCGCAAGCAGAAGGCTGACCAGCCCCGAAACCTGGCCGACCACTCCCTTCGTCTCGCCTGTCTTATGTTCCTCCTTGAGCTTTGTTTGCAAAGCCAGCCCAGCGTAGCCGGCGACCATGAACAAGACAAAAATCAGTAAACAGATAAGAAGTATACTCATTTGATTGACCCGCCAGCCGTCATCGCCCCGCTGGCGCCGTACCTGACTCATCGCGCAATTTCAAGCTTGGCTCAAACACGGAGATCGGGAACGGCGGGCTTGCTGCGAACGCGCTGTCATATTAGCGCCATCTCGGAACGACACTTGCAAGAGAAACACGAGCCTTCCATTCACCGTCTGAATACGCTATTATATCAAACTCCGACGTCACCCATCGAAGCCTTCCCTGGCGCAGCGACGGATCACATTGGACACTCTCTTAAGATCGACGCTTGAGACGCCCCCGCGCGATCATGGTTTCAAGGTTCGCCATGCGCTCCGGTTACTCATGCTTTTCAGGCTCTCTGGAGTCGGGAGTCTGCAATGACATCGATACGCAGCCAGGGTCACTTCGAGTCGCTTGACGGACTTCGCGGAGCAGCGGCGCTCGCAGTTGTAATCCATCACTCGGCAAACGTTTATCTAAATACTGAAACTCGGAACCTAGGGCTTCTCACGCCAATACTACGGGCGTTGGCAAGGCTCGGCCATCCAGCTGTCCTTTTATTCTTTGTGCTTAGTGGATTTGTATTATATGTAAGCTTCCTGCGAGGTCATGATCAATCGTACCGGTCGTTTTTATCCCGCCGCGTATTTCGACTTTACCCGGCGCTCATCGTTGCCGTCGCCGGCGCCGCGCTGCTCCATTGGCTTCAATCTCCGCGGGACTGTTCTGCATTCGACCCATGGATTGCGTCGTGCTGGTGCCATGACCTCACCATTGGCGGCACGCTACGAATAATGTCGCTCCTGGGATTGCGCGGCGAGGATAATCTACTCAACCCGGTTCTTTGGAGTCTCTTCATCGAGATGCGCTTCTCGATTGTGTTCATGTTGCTCGCTGCGCTCTGCCAAAGAAGTTGGATCGTCGTTTTGGGGATTGGGGTGGCGTCGTACTTCGGAGGGGCTCATCTGCTCGCAGCGCTTGGTTACCGAGAACCTTACATAATGGGCGACTCCTTGACGAGCACCGCCGGGGTTACTTTGTTTTACCTCCCAAGCTTCATCCTCGGCATGCTGATTGCCGAGGTTCTCCATAAGCGTATCGGATCTAATTTTTGGCCGCGCTCGAATTGGATCAAAACAGGTATTGTGGCTTTCTTGCTGGCGCTGGGTCTGGCAGTGAACTCGGACATCTTGCGGGAATTCGTATTCGCCACGATTATTTTCTGTATTTGTCTTGGAGGCTGGTTTGATGAGCTGCTACGGCGGCGGCCGTTTCTTTTCCTGGGGCGTGCTTCCTACAGCCTCTATCTTATTCACTTGCCGATCTTGTTTGCGATGACGTATTGGCTCCAGACTAAAATAGGCATAGCGGCGGTCGTTTTGATCGCGCCCGTACTGTCTCTGGTCGCCGCTCGCGCGATGTATGCCCTGATTGAGGTTCCGGGCATCGGCGCAGGTCGAACCGTTTCAGCCATGTTCGCGCGGCGACCGGTCGGGGCCGACGCTGCCCTCCGCGAAGCGTCCGCGGTCGCTCGCAGCAGCGGGAACCTGGCCCCTGCGTCCCACGCGCCAGACGGGCGCTTGTCGTAGGCTGATGCATTGACGGCCCTGAGAGTCGGGGATCGCATTGCGCGAGCGCAAAAGCGGCTCGTCGCAAAGGACGCGAAGCGGCGCGGGCTCGCCAATGTCAGCTGACTTGTTCGAGTTGCAGAAAAGCGATGTTAAGCGCTTGAAAGCATTGGGCCGCGCGCAAAATGCGTGGCCGCTTTGGCAGGGCCTGAGCGCGGCCGGCTCTCACGTGCGACACCTTGCCTCGAGCGTGACCCCGACATTGCCAACAATTCATCAACGCGCGGCCCCACCGCCCTTCTAATACCCCGGTCGGTCTGCTAGTGCGCTTCCTCCTTTTCTTGCCGCCCGTTCAAGGTCCTTCCCCATGCGCATGTTGAGCCTCGCGCTCTTCGCCGTCCTCGCCCTCGTCATCGGCGCGTACGAAAAAGACGGAATGACGATCCTGATCGGCGTCGCGTCGGGGCTGGCCGCGATCGCTGCACTGCCGCGCTGGAAGATGTCGACCTTCCTCATTCTCCTCTGCGACCTGTTCGCGATCGAGACGGTGTTGTTTGGCCTGGCCGATCTTGTCGCGCTCCTCGGCTTCTGGCCGAAAAGCCTCGCGGAATATGAGCTACCCCGCTACCTGCCACTGGCGACGGCGCTCTTCATTCTGGCCATTTTCGCCGTGTCTCATTTTCGCCTGGTGCGCAAGATGATGACGATCGCGGACCCGTTCTTCGCCGCACGCACCCCCATCTCGATCCGGCCCTTGCCAACTCGGCCATTCATCCTGCGGCAGGACATCTACGCCCGCGTCAACGTCTTCTTCCTCATCCTGATCAATCAGTTCCAGGTGGCCCTCGCGCTGCGCTTCAACTTCTTCCAGAGGGATTTCGGCAACGCCATTCAGGTCGCCGACGAAGCGCACCGGGTCGCGTTCTGGTACCAGCTCATGTTCGTCTTCGTGCCGATCGCGACGATCGCCATCGTCGCCGGCATCGTCGAGTTCTTTATCGCGTCGAATTTCGTGCTGCAGTGGCGGCGCTGGATGACCGCCTCCTTCACCTCGCGCTGGCTCATGCACTCGATGCACTACAAGCTGGCGCTCACCAATGCCGCGGACCATCAGACAGAAGAGGCGTCGGAGGAGTTCCCGGGCCAACGCATCTCGGCCGACAACCCCGATCAGCGTATTTCTCAGGACATCGGCGGCTTTATCAACGGCACCGGGACCGGCATCAATTCAGGCAACGTCGGCATCTACAACTACACCATCCAGGCGATCGCCTCGGCGACCAATCTGGTCTCGTTCTCGATCATCCTGTGGGGAATTTCCAACTCCCTCAACGCACCGATTTTGGGCATGCGAATCCCCGGCTTTCTGTTCTGGGTCGCGGTCCTATACGCTTGCGTAGCGACGGGCATCACCCAGCTCATCGGCCGGAGCCTGTCCAGGCTTTACTTCCGCCAGCAATCGGTTGAGGCGAACTTCCGCTTCGATCTCGCCCGCATCCGCGAATACAGCGAACAGATCGCGCTTCTCAAGGGCGAGGATCGCGAGATCGACCGCGCCGGCAGTGTGTTTGGCGAGGTGGTGCGAACCATCCGTCGCATCATCCATGTCCGCACGTGGCTGATTGCGTTCAACCAGTTCTACAGCCAGATTTCCGTCATCATTCCTTATGTGGTCGTCGCGCCATTCTACTTCGCTAAAATCGTCGACTTCGGCCGTTTCAATCAGTCCGCGGACGCGTTCGGCAACGTCAACGGCGCAATGAACTTCTTCGTCGACCGTTACATCGGCCTGGCTGACTTCCGCGCCACGGTCGAGCGGCTGACCTCGTTCGAGGACGCCATCGCCCGCACGCGTGCGGACGAGAAAAAGACGCCGCGTTTGACCGCAGAGCCGTCGCAGGCCCCTACCCTGGCGCTGAACGGTGTCGACCTCGCGTTGCCCGACGGGCGCAAGCTGGCCCGTGTCGCCGACCTGGTGCTGGTCCCACAGGAGCCCACGATGCTTGTCGGACCCTCCGGGGTCGGCAAGTCGACGCTCTTTCGGGCCATCGCGGGCTTGTGGCCGTACGGCTCAGGCGAGATCCATCAGCCGGCCCACGCCAAGCTCATGCTCTTGCCACAGCGGCCCTATATCCCGATCGGGCCGCTGCGCGAGGCGCTCGCCTATCCGGGGGCAAGCGCCGACTTTTCCGAGCAGCAGCTGAGCGAGACGCTGATCAAGGTTGGCCTGCCGGCGCTTGCGAACCGTCTTGACGACAATGAGAATTGGCAGATGCGCCTCTCCGGCGGCGAGCAGCAGCGGCTCGCCGTTGCGCGGGCTCTACTGGCCAAGCCAGACTGGCTGTTCCTCGACGAATCGACCGCCTCGCTCGACGAGACCAGCGAGGCCAATCTCTACCGCGCGATCGTCGAAACGCTCCCGCACACGACAATCGTCTCGATTGGGCATCAGGCGACGATAAACCAATTTCACAAGCGGCGAATCACGTTCGAACCCCAGGACGGAGCCCCGGCTACGGTCAGCGCCGAGCCAGAGCCTGCGACCTGATTGAGGACTGGCTTAAAGCGAGCGGGCGAGCCGCAGCGCGCCGCGCGGTCCCTTGATGACGAGATCGCCGTTGACCAAATCCCACGTTGGGCTGCCGACCAACGCGGAGAGGAAACCCAATTCGAGCTGCATAACGTCCTTGGGGCACTGCTTTTTGGTTAGCGCATAGGGACCAACGGCGAGATGCTGGTCCTTCACCGGATACAGCGTCGCCGACCACGAATTGCAGCCCGTGAAACCTGAACCGCGGAGTGTCCCGTCGATTTTCAGGATGATGTCCATTCCGGGGGGCACAGGTTTGCCATTGAGCTCCTTGAGCGACCAAGTCTGGTCGAGCGGAAAGTTCTTCTGCTGCGGGGGAAGAGGCTTGGGAGTGTCATCCTCGTTCTCGCTTTGCGGGCCCTTATGCCCGGCCGCGTAAACCGTGGTGGCGAAACACAGGGCTGCGGCGACGGCAGCGACAATCGAGATTGACTTCAGCATGTGTGTTAGACCTCGACATCTGAGGCGACGGCCCCGCGATTTTGAGGCGACGGCCCCGCGATTTGCGAATCGTCCCGCACTTCTTCGTGCGCGGGCAATCTCCCTTTGACCGCGGAGCTAGCACTTTTTGTGGCGAAGATCACCGTTCGCTCTTGAATTTGGCCCTCTCCAAACAAAAATTACTTCGCGTGAGGCCTATCGGCCTCCTAGCGGCGGGCGCAGCCAATGTCAGG
>DATCEJ010000077.1:0-2052 GCA_036510135.1 Roseiarcus sp.
GATGCGCCACGCCGCCCTCAACATTCTCACCCGCGAGCCAACCAAAATCCCCATCAAGCGAAAACGCCTCAAAGCCGCCATCAACCCCCAGTTCCCAACCGCCTTGATCGCATGTTAACGATTCATGATCGTGCCCTGGCCTGAGAACAATATCGGCATAGGGTTCTATGGTCCCCGCCAGATCGTCGGGCGCCAGTCGATGCATGACCAGGACGAGGGCGCCTTTGCTCGGGTCGTTGAAACGCGTGTAGACCGAGCTGTTGACCCAGTCGCGCAGCTGTTGCTTCACCCGCTCGGACAGCGCGTCCTCGGGCTGAACTGGATCGTCGATGATGATCTCGTCGGCGCCGAAGCCGGTGATATCGCTGCCGACAGCGGTGGCGTAACGGTATCCGCCTTTGGTCGTGCGGATATGGTCGACCGCGCTCTTCTCAAGGACTGTTCCGGGAAAAATCTGCTTGTAGCGTGGCGAGCGTATGATTTGGCGCGTCTGAGCGGACAGGTCATGCGCCAAATCGTCGCCGTAAGAGATGCAGATGAACTTGACGGTCGGATCGCAGCCGAGCCGCCAGGCGGGATAGAGGATCGACGCGAGGGCCGATTTCATGTGGCGGGGCGGCAAGTTGATGACGACGTTGCGGTATTTGCCATGCCCCACCCGCATGAGGGTCGTCGCGATGACCTCAAGGTGGCCCGCGTAAACGAGCTTTTGCCCAGGACATAGAACCGGAAACATTAACTCGACGAAGCACCAGAAGTCGCGTCGCGCGAAGGCCGTGAGGGCCTCAGACTGGAGCACGTCGATCGAGCGCCGTACTCCGCCGTCCGTGGAGGCGGAAAACGGGCCGGCTTTCGTCAGCGTTTCCTCGACCTCGCTCATCAATCAGCCCCCTCTTGCCTCGGGTGCAAATGCGCGAAGCGCGCCATCATGCGGCGCAAAGTCTCGTCGTCCGGCGTGGCGCTAAGCGCCAAGTTTGCCGTCTCGTCCTCTGCGAGTCCGGCGGACGGGTCGAGCGCGTTCTGCGCGAGCGCGAAGAGAACCAAGCGCGCCGCGGCGATGTCGCCTTCCATCGCCAACTGGAGCATCCTGCGGACGATCGCTTCGAACTTGGTGATCGTCTCGACCGTGTCGCCCCGCTTGATCTTCACCAGCCGCGCGGCCTCCTTCATGAAGATTTCATTCGGGGTCGGCTGGCCCTTTCGACGGCCAAGAGAATTGCCGGACTGGCCGGGCTGGAACCGCGAGTGTACGGGCGGTCGGCCATAGCCGACGTCGTACTGCCCGGGCGGTTTGGGGGGCTTGGACGTGGCCATCAGACTTCTCCCTCGCGCAGGCGCTGGCCCTCGAGGGTCGCGAAGGGCTCGCCGGTCTCCTCGAGGATGGCCTCGCCGCCGGTCATCTCCAGCCAGCGGCGGATGATGCCGTCGCAGTAGAGGCCGTCGATCTCGATCGCCCGGCAGATGCGGTCGGTCGCCTCGGCGGCGATGAGCGTCGAGCCGGATCCGGCGAAAGGCTCAAGAACAATGTCGTTGCGGGCGCTGACGTCCAGCAGGGCGTCTTCCAGCAACGCCCGCGGCTTGACGGTTGGATGGACTGCGAGGCCCTCGCGCGCGTCAGAGCCGACCGATGAGGCCCCTGGATAGCACCACACATTCGACCGCCAGCGCCCGAAGCGCCCGAGTTCGACGTTGTTGAGGGGAGGTGCGGCGCCCTTTTTGAACACGGGCAGGAGTTCATGCTGTGAGCGCCAGAGACTTCCTTACCCTCCGTTCGACTTCGCCCAGACGACGATGTTGATGAAGTTGAGCCCGAGGTCACGACCGCAGGCGAGGACGAGTTCGACGCTGCGCCAGTCGATGAACGTCGCGATGAGCCCGCCGTCGATGACGTAGAAGGCTGCGCTCGACATCCAGGCGCTGTTGAACACCTGCGAATTCCTCGCGGTTCATTTCGCCAGCCGCCATCGCGAACTCCCGGTGATGCGCCTGCGAGGTCACGTGGCCGACGTTGGGCACGTTGTAGGGCTCGTCTGTCAGCACGAGGCGCGCCTG
>DATCEJ010000078.1:0-8505 GCA_036510135.1 Roseiarcus sp.
CCGCCCTATCCGGCTGGAATCCCTGACTCCATTTCAGCAGCCGCCTCCTTTGGCCTCAGGGCCCGAGCAAAGTAGGACGCTCCAAACCCGGGGCGCGTGTATAATTCCGCCTAATTTCACCGGTTCACAAGGTCTCCGTGACCTTCTTCAGATGGGGCGGCTGGTCCGGGTCGCGGCCACGCCGCCGCGCCGTCGCCTCGGCCACGCGATAGAAGGCGTGAAGCGCGACGACCGGCGTCAGCAGGGGATGGCCGCCGTCAAGCGCGACCAGAGTCGGCCAGTGTTTGTGTGGTTCGATGTCGACGAGGAGCGGCGAAGCGCCAAACGCGGCGAGGCGGCCGAGCGTCTCAAAAAATCCCGGACGCGCGGCGTCGGCCGGCGCGAAGGCGAGCACGGGAAAGCCCGGCTTGATGATTCCCGCCGGCCCATGCAGCACTTCGGCGGACGAGAAGGCTTCGGCGTGGATTGCGGACGTTTCCTTGAGCTTGAGCGCCGCCTCGGCGGCGACGGCGAGGGTCGCGCCTCGCCCGACGGCGAACAGGGACGAAGCGTGGGTCAGCGTCTCGATCGCCTCCGTCGAGGGCGGGGCGGCCGACGATGAGTCGAGGACCGAAGGCAACTTCGTCAGCGCGGCCAGAAGCTCGGAATCGTCGCTCCAATGGGCGACGAGAGCAGCGCCGGCGATGAGCGCGGCGATCATCGACTTGGTCGCCGCCACCGAGCGCTCGAGGCCGGCGCAGAGCGGCAGGACCGCATTCGCCTCGCGCGCGAGCGGCGAGTCTTCGTCATTGACGAAGGCGATCGACAAAGCGCGCCGGGCCTTCGCCGCGCGCTGCATGGCGAGAATGTCCGGGCTTCGGCCCGACTGCGAGATGGCGATCGCGACCGCGCCCTCGAGCCTGAGCGGCGCATGGTAGAGCGAGGCGATCGAGGGCCCGAGCGAAGCGCACGCAAGCCCGAGCTTAAGCTCGACCAGGTGCTTGAGATAGAGCGCCGCGTGGTCGGAGCTGCCGCGCGCGACCGTCGCGACGAACGGCGGCTTGCGGTCCCGCAGATCCGCGGCCAGTTCCCCGGTCAATGCGGAATTGGCGGCCAATTGGCGGCGGACGACCGCGCCGGCCTCGGCGATCTCCGCCGCCATGAACGTCAGCGTCATCCGGGTCGCTCCGGTCAGGGATAAAGAAGCCGCTTGTCCCAAGGCGATTCAAGCATCGAGCGGGTAAACCTGATCCGCTCATGCAATCGGGAGGGGCGGTCGCGCCAGAACTCGATCTCGACGGGGCCAAGCCGATAGCCGCGCCAATAGTCCGGTCGGGGCACTTCGCCGGTTCCGAACTGGCGCTCGTAAGCCTCCACCGCCGCTTCGAGATCGCCACGCGCGGCGAGCGGCCGTGACTGCGCGCTCGCCCAGGCGCCGATCTGGCTCCCCCTTGGCCGGGAGGCGAAATAGGCGTCGCTCTCGGCGCCGCTCACTTGCGCGATCGCGCCCCGGAACCGGACCTGGCGGCGCAGCGATTTCCAGTGGAAAAGCGCCGCCGCCCGAGGCTGGCCTTTCAGTTCGCGCCCCTTGGCGCTCTCGATGTTGGTGTAGAAAACGATTCCGCGCTGATCCGCCCCCTTGCACAGGACCATCCGCGCGTCGGGCAAGCCGCTTTCGTCGACTGTGGCGAGCGTCATCGCTTCCGGATCATTGATTTCCGTTGCGCTGGCTTCCTCAAGCCAAAGCTTAAACAACGCGAGCGGATCCCCAGCCTTGGTAAAGTCGGCTGTGCTCAGTTCATTCAAAGCGCCGATGCTCCGCGGAAGAAGAGGAAAGCCAATGCAAACACTATCGCGCATGGGCCCTGATGACCAACCGGCGCTTCCGCCTCTTGGACTTGCGCGTTGCGGGATCAGGGGCCAAATGTGCGGGTGAGACAGTGGCCTTTGCGCTTTTCATGAAGGCTCAGGCCGAGGGATGGGCTCATTAGATGCGTGATCCATATGACGTCCTTGGCGTATCCAAGACGGCGAGCGAGGCGGAAATCAAATCCGCCTTTCGCAAGCTCGCCAAGAAATACCACCCCGACCAAAGCAAGGAGCCAAAAGCGAAAGAGCGTTTCGCGGAAGTCGGCTCGGCCTACGAGATTCTTGGCGAAGACAAGAAGCGCAAAGCCTTCGATCGCGGCGAGATCGATGCGGAAGGCAAGCCGCGCGCGCCGCAATTCGAAGGTTTCGGCGCTGGCGGCCAGCCGGGGAGCGGTCCCCGCGACTTCCGCAATTTTGGCTTCGATTTTGGCGCCGGCGGGTCTTCCACTCAAAGCGGTTCGATCGATCCGGACATCCTCGCCGAACTGTTCGGCGCCGGCCGTGCGCGCGGGCGCAGTCAGGCCGCTGCCCACGGGGAGGATATCGGCGTCACGATCGCGGTTCCCCTGACGACGATTGCGCAAGGCGGATCGGCCCGCGTCATCCTGCCGACGGGGAAGTCGCTCGACGTCGCAGTCCCCGCCGGCATCGAAGAAGGGAAATCCATCCGCCTGCGCGGTCAGGGCCACCCCGCGCGCCGCGGCGGCTCGCCAGGCGACGTGATCGTGACCATTCGATACGCCGCGCATCCGCTGTTCAAGGTGGAGGGGCGCGATCTCAGGCTGGACCTGCCGATTACGCTTTACGAAGCGATTTTGGGCGCGCGCGTGAGGGCGCCGACGCTAAGCGGCGAGGTCGAAGTCTCCATCGCGCCGGGCGCGAACGGCGGTCGAGTGCTGCGATTGCGGGGCAAAGGTCTGCCCGGCGGGGCCGACCAGGGCGCCGGCGACTTGCTGGCGACGCTGCGCATCGTCCTGCCGAACGAGCCGGATGCGGAACTGACCGCGCTGATGCAAAAGATGCGTGACCAGAAGCCTTACCAGCCCCGCTCGGGCATGGGCTGAGCGGGTTCCGCCGGCGAATCGGCGAACTCGGCCGCAATCTTAAGCAATGCCGCGTCCAGGTCGCCAGCCAGAGCAAGCCCCTGGCCGCGCCACGTCCATATTGCCGCCGTGCCGCCGTCCGCGGCGAGGAGTTGCGGCGCCATCGTCGCCGGCGCGTCGAGAGATTGGACCAGCAACCCGATCGCTCTGTCTTGCGACCTGTAGACCAGAAAGGCCGCCGGGGCGCCGGGATAAGGAGCGATCCGGGCCCCGATGAGCTTGATGGCCGCGGGAGTCGCCGGAAGATAGACCGGACGCCCGAGCCGGGTCGTCAACCACGCCTGGGCTTCGGCCGTGTCGCCGGTCGCAAATTCGACCGGCTCGACCCCGGGGCGGGCGAAGGCCTGGAAAGCCGCAACGCCGGCTTCGCCAAGTCGTTTGCCGGGGACGACGGCGGCGGCCGGAGCCCAAACGAAGGCAAGGCCCACGAACACAACCGCGCGCCCCAGCCGCCATTGAAGCCACGGCCGAAACGCGTCGCGCGCCAGGATCTTCGCCGAAGGTCGCCCGGTCTCCGCGACCGCGGTCAATGGCGCTCGCGACGATTGCTCGCCAGAAGGTTTGGCGCCGGTCGCGCCCGACCGTGCGGACCTGCCAAAAGCCTCGTTCTGATGACGAACGATGCTGATCGGAAAGGCTCTCGCGCCCTCGCCGTCGAAGGCCGTGCGAATCGCGCTGTTCTGGCCTCGCCAGAACGCGGCGCGACGGGCTAAGGCTGGATCCTGAGCCATCTGCTGCTCGAACGCCAGACGCTCGTCAGGCTCAAGGCAGTCGTCCACATAGGCGTGCAGGTCCGCGAGGCGCGAGGCCTCCATCACTTCACAACGCGCAAGTGCGGAACCGCCGCCCGGGGCGCGGCCGCGGCATGCGGGCGGGTCAAGACCGCAACCCGCTCGCGGGCCTTGGTCAGTCGCGTGATCAGGGTAGCCAGCGAGATATCAAGCGCCGAAGCGGCTTCCCGGTGGGTGAAACCGGCCAGAATGACGATCAAAAGCGGCTCCCTCAGCTCCAAAGGGAGCGCACGGACTGCCGCCGCCATGCCGATCTCACCCGCGCGCGCCTTGCCGCGGGCGTTTTCAGTGTTCTCATCCCAGCCGAACTCCCCATCGTCGAGGGCGAGGCGGCGAACATGCCGGCGATGAAGGCGAACGAATTGGCCAAAGGCGCGGACGCGCGCATCGTCGCGAGTCGCTCGATCCGGGTCGTCTCGAACGCCCTCGCCTACAGCTTCGAGCGCGGCCTGCCTGAACAGACGATCGACAAGCGCGGCTGCCGAAGCCTGATCAAGCACGAGCCTGTCGTCGCGCGTCAGCGCCACCCCGAACTGGCGGAGGTCATTGAGATCGCCCGGACGATCGCTTAACGGCGGCACGACGGTCACCGAGAGTTTGCGTGAGCCTCAACAAGCGTTAACGCTGGGTAACAATTCTAGCCCGAAGACGCCCGGGTTCCAAGCGCGTGTGCGAGCAAACTCACACATTTTGTGACGGCTGAGGCGAGCCTTGTCCTTCCCATGTGTCATCAGCAAGGCTAAACCGGCGCCGGCGCGTGCGTAAAGATTTCGCCGGCCAGGACGAATGAGGCCTTGATGGAGCAAACCCTCTCAACCGACGCAACCGCGGGCATTATGCGGGGCATGCGCGGAATCGTCCTGGGCGTGGCGAACAATCGCTCGATTGCCTGGGGCATCGCCAAAGCCGCCCACGCGGCGGGGGCCGAACTGGCGTTCTCGTTCCAGGGCGATGCGCTGGAAAAGCGCGTGCGGCCGCTGGCGCAAGGATTGGGCGCCCATGTGCTTGGCCATTGCGACGTCACCGACGGCGCTTCTATCGACAAGGTGTTCGCGGAAGCAGGGAAGTTGTGGGGAGCGATCGATTTCGTCGTCCATTGCATCGCGTTTTCCGACAAGGACCAGCTCACCGGCCGTTATGTCGACACGACCGAGGACAATTTCACCAAGTCGCTCGCCATCTCCTGCTATTCATTCACCGCGGTCGCCCAGCGCGCCGAGAAGCTGATGCCCAGGGGCGGCTCCATGCTGACGCTCACCTACTACGGCGCGGAGAAGTGGATGCCGCACTATAATGTGATGGGCGTCGCCAAGGCGGCGCTCGAGGCCAGCGTTCGCTATCTCGCGGCCGACCTGGGCGAAAAGGCCATTCGCGTCAACGCGATTTCGGCCGGCCCGATCAAGACGCTCGCCGCCTCCGGCATCGGCGACTTCCGTTACATTTTGCGCTGGAACGAATACAACTCGCCCCTGCGCCGCACGGTCACGATCGAGGAGGTTGGCGAAAGCGCGGTCTACCTGTTGTCGCCGATGGCGCGCGGCGTCACCGGCGAGATCCTCCATGTCGACGCCGGGTACCATGTCGTCGGCATGAAGAATCCGGCCGCCCCGGATATAAGTGTGGTTAAGGATTGAGGGGCGTCGGCCGAGCAAACCGCGACCGTCATTGCGAGCGAAGCGAAGCAATCCAGAGAACGTAAAGCACTCTTCGTTCCCTGGATTGCTTCGTCGCTGCGCTCCTCGCAATGACGGTTTCATGAGCCCATACGTCTTGGATGAGGGCCGAACTCGGCTTCGCCAACGGTCAGTTCCGCGCCAACGCGCTCGATAAAATGCGGGGCTGCCGCGAAAAACGGCATATTGGCCTTCAGCGTCGGACTGTATATAGGGCCATTGACCTTCAAGAGGCGGCGCAGCGCCGCTCCCTTAGGCGCGAGATCATGCTGAACCAACGATGGACCCCGGATAGCTGGCGGACGAAACCGATTGCGCAGGCGCCGGCCTATGCCGATCGTGCGGCGCTGGCCGAGACCGAGCGCCAGCTTGCCGGCTACCCGCCGCTGGTTTTTGCAGGTGAAGCGCGCAAACTCAAGCAGGCGCTCGGCAAGGCCGCCGCGGGCGACTCGTTCCTGCTGCAGGGCGGAGATTGCGCCGAGAGTTTCGGCGAACACTCGGCCGACAACATCCGCGACTTCTTCCGGGTGTTCCTGCAAATGGCGGTGGTCATGACCTTCGCCGCCGCGTCGCCGATCGTGAAGGTCGGACGTGTCGCCGGCCAGTTCGCGAAGCCCCGCTCGTCGGATTCCGAGACGATCGACGGCGTCACCCTGCCCGCTTATCGCGGCGACATCGTCAACGACATCGACTTCACGGCGCAAGCGCGCGCGCCCGACCCACACAGGCAAATTGAAGCCTATCGCCAGTCCGCGGCGACGCTGAACCTTTTGCGCGCCTTCGCCACCGGCGGCTACGCCAATCTCGAGAACGTCCATCGCTGGATGCTCGGCTTCGTCAAGGACAGCCCCCAGTCCGAGCGCTACGAGGAGCTCGCCGACCGGATCACCGAGACGCTCGGCTTCATGCGCGCCGTGGGCCTTGATCCGGAGGCGCATCCGGAATTGCGCTCAACCGACTTCTACACCTCGCACGAGGCTTTGCTGCTCGGCTACGAGCAGGCGATGACGCGGCTCGATTCGACGTCGGGCGACTATTACGCGACCTCAGGCCATATGATCTGGATCGGCGACCGGACGCGCCAGCTCGGCGGCGCCCACGTTGAATTCGGCCGGGGCGTGAAGAACCCGATCGGCCTCAAATGCGGCCCCTCGCTCAGCCCGGACGAGCTCATGCGCCTGATCGAAATTCTCGATCCGGACGAGGAGCCTGGTCGTCTCACGCTCATCTGCCGGTTCGGCGCGGACAGGCTCGACGCCGCGCTGCCGCCGCTGTTGCGCGCGGTCAAGCGCGAAGGCCGCAAGCTCTTGTGGGTCTCGGACCCGATGCACGGCAACACGATCACGACTTCGAGCGGCTACAAGACGAGGCCGACCGAACGCATCGCCCAGGAAGTGCGCAACTTCTTCGGCGCCTGCAGCGCCGAGGGCGTCTATGCCGGCGGCGTTCATCTCGAGATGACCGGCAAGAACGTGACCGAGTGCACCGGCGGGGCGCGCGTCATTTCGGAAGCGGATCTGCACGATCGGTACCACACCTTTTGCGATCCGCGCCTCAATGCGGAGCAATCGGTCGAAATGGCCTTCATGGTCGCCGATCTTCTGAAGGTGCAGCGACTCGCGGCGCCCGCGCGGCCTGTTCGGGCGGCCGAGTGACTCTGACCGCTCGCAGCCCGGATCACAGCGTGGGGGCCTGATGCGCCTTTCCGACTATTCGCGGAGCCGCGACAACAATTTCACGTTGCTGCGGCTGCTCGCGGCCTTCACCGTTGTGCTTGCCCATAGCTGGTCAGCGCTGGGCATCGACGGGCGCGACTTTGCTTACGACTATGTCGGGCGAGAAATCGCCGAGATGGCGCTCGACATGCTGTTCGTGACGAGCGGTTTTCTTGTGACGGCGAGCCTGTTCAATCGGGGCGACCTAACCCACTTCCTGTGGGCCCGTGCGCTGAGGCTCTTTCCGGCGATCTGGCTCATGGTGCCGCTCACCGTGTTCATCCTCGCCCCCGCGCTGACCACCCTGCCGGTCAAGGACTATCTGGAATCGCCGGCGACGTGGGAATACGTGCGCAAGACAGCGACGGTCGTTGGCGGCGTGCGTTGGTCGCTGCCGGGCGTGTTCGACTCGCTGCCGCTCAAGGGCCAGTTCAACGGCTCGCTGTGGACGCTGCCGATCGAAGCACGGATGTACATTTATCTGGCGGTCGGCTGGATTGCTTTTGCCTGGTGGCCGCGGATCCGGGTGCGCACGCTGGGCCTCGTCGCGCCGATCGCCGCCGCCTTGATGTTCGTCGTGGTTTTGCGCGCCCGCGGGCAGGGTGGTAACGGAAACGTCGAGATCTTCATGTTTTTCATGGGCTCCTCGCTCTATTTCTGGCGCGAGAAATTGTTCATGAATCGGATCACTTTCGTCGCGCTGCCGCTCATCGTCATAGCCGCGTCGCTCATGATTGGACCGAGCGTCGCCTTCCCCCTCTATCTCCTGTGCGTGGCGCCGTTCATGCTGCATCTCGCCTATATTCCCGGCGGTCGGATCAGGCGCTTCAATTCCTGCGGCGACTATTCCTACGGCGTTTATATCTACGCTTTCCCCGTCCAGCAGACGCTTGCGCTTCTGTTTCCCAAGATCACCATCCTGGCGATGGCCGGAAGCGCCGGATTGATCTCGTTCGCCCTTGCCTTTTGCTCGTGGAACCTGGTCGAGAAGCGGGCGATGGGGCTCAAGGACGTCTGCGCCGAGGCCACAACCCGGGCGCTGAGCGCCGCCGCGGCGCCCTTCGCACGCCGGCGCGCTGATCCCAAGCCGGGCAAGCTCTCACCCAGCGCGCCGTCCGATGCGCCGGCCTCTCACCCCTCCGGCGCAATAAGCGTCAGCTCCGGAAAATAGGCGCGATAGCGCCGCACATCGCGCGTGAGCAACGGCGCCGCCGCGACGCTCGCGTGAGCGCCGATAAAAAAGCCGGGCAGCGCGCTGATGCGGACTCCGCCGCTGCGCCGGTATGATCTGAAAGCTTGCGCCGCGCGGAAGGCCGCGGATACTGGCATTTCCGTCAGTTCCAGGTCGAACTTCTCGATTTCCGCGTCACAATCC
>DATCEJ010000079.1:0-10369 GCA_036510135.1 Roseiarcus sp.
TTCCATTTCTCGACATTGGAAACGCGTTCACTTCGAGCTTCCCGACTTTCAACGAGCCTTTGTTCGCGGCGGCCGGTCTCGGCTTACGCTACTATACATCCGTGGGTCCCATCCGCCTCGATGTCGCCTTTCCGCTCGAGCGGCGCTCCGGCACGGGGCCGGTGGCGATCTACGTCAGCATCGGGCAGTCCTTCTGATGGCGCAGCTCTTCCTTCGCCTCAAAGCGTTGGCGTTGATCGCCTTTCTCGTCCTTTGCGGAAACGCGCATGCGGCGGAAGAAGACAAGGGCGTGCTCGCGAATCTCATCTCGCGGGCGCTCTCTTCGCCGTCGATGAGCGTGTCCATCGGCGCGGTGGACGGCGTACTGTCCTCCGACGCATCGATCAGCAATATCGTCATCTCCGACCGCAACGGGCCTTGGCTCAAAGTCGATAAAGCTCGGCTGGTCTGGAACCGGCTGGCGTTGCTCAGCCGCCGGCTCGACGTCGACCAGCTCACGATCGGACGCATGGCGTTGCTGCGGCGTCCGCTTCCCTCCGAGACCCCGCCGCCGGAGAATGGCGCGCCGCAGCCGATTCTGCCGGAACTGCCGCTCAAGGTGCTCATCAAGCAATTCGGCGTGCAGGAACTGTCGCTCGGAGAACCGGTCGTCGGCGTCGCGGCGCGCCTCAACATTTCCGGCAAGGCGACGCTCGGGCCGCCGTCCGAGGGCCTCGATCTCACGCTGAATGCGCAGCGGCTCGATGCGCCGGGCGATTTCAAAGCGCAGCTGGCTTACATTCCCGCCACCGACCGGCTCACGCTCAACGTGAACTCCTCCGAGCCGGCCGGCGGTATTTTTGCCCATCTCGCCAATCTTCCCGGTCTGCCGCCGGTCAAGCTCGCCTTCAATGGCGCAGGCGCCTTGGACACTTTCACGGCGAAGCTCGACTTCAACGCAGGCGCGGATGTGTGGGCGAACGGTCAGGTGATCGTCGCCCTGCAAGGCGCAGGGCGCAGGCTCACGCTCGATCTCGACTCGCGCCTCGAGGGGCTTGCGCCAGGCGTCGTTCAGCCCGTGTTCGCAGGCCAAACGACGCTCAAGGGCGACGTCCAGTTCAACGACGATTCAAGCATCGCCCTGCCCGGCGGGCTGCATCTCGTGTCTGCCGCCGCGCGGCTCGACTTTGAGGGCGAAAGGTCGGCGAATGGCCTGCTTGATTTCAAGGTTCACGCTGGCGCGATTCCAGGCTCCACAACGGTTGGGAAGCTGGATCTCAACGCATCGATCACTGGACCGCTGGCGAGCCCAACGATTGATGGCGCTTTTGACGCCGGCGAGATCCGGGTCGAGCAAGGATCGGTCGATCGAATCGAGGCGAGCTTCCGCGCCAGCCCCGATGGTCCGCTGACGGAAGAGAAGACGCGGATCCTGTTCGAGAGCCAGGCCTCGGTGAAGGGCCTTGCGCTGGCCGATCCCGCCTTCGCGCAAGCCGTCGGCCGCGAGCTCACGCTCAACATGCGCGGCTCGGTTTTGAAAGGCGAGGCGACGTTCGACACGCTCGATCTCTCGGCGCCCAATTTCGATGCGCAATATTCTGGCCTTCTGTCGGGCGAAAAAATTCATGGGCACGCGAATATTGTCGCGCGCGACTTGAGCCGCTTCGCGCTGCTCGCGGGCGGCGCGCTCAAGGGCGAAGCGCGCATCGCCGCCGATCTGGACGGCGCGCCCCGTTATGACGCCCTGAGCGCGGCTGTCGACGCCCATGCGACGAAACTGGCGACCAGCTATCCGATGCTCGATCGCGCGACTGGCGGAACCCTCGACGTGACCGGAGCCGCGCGGCTGACGCCCGGCGGCGGTTTCGCCTTCACTGATCTGCTGGCCAGCGGGCAACATGCGACCGCCCGGCTCAACGGGGAATATGGGCGCGACAAGGTGGATCTCGGCGCGCGCGTCGAAATTCCGCAGACCCAGATCATCGACCCGCGCGTTACGGGGAAGGCGGAGATCGCCGGCGCACTCAGCGGCACGCCTTCCGATCTCACCGCGGCCCTCAAGGCCAACCTGGGCGAAGGGCGGCTGCTGGACCGCAAGACATCCGGCATCGCTCTCGAAGCACTCGCCAATCACGTGACCGGCCTCATCGACGCGACTGCGTCCCTATCCGGAGATGTCGACGGCAATCCTCTCCAAGGCTCGGCGCATGTCGCGAGACATGACGACGGCGGCTGGGCCGTCGACAATCTTGCGCTCAGCCTCGCTTCGGCGCGGCTCGCCGGCGCGCTTGCCGTTGGCGCCGACACGCTCGCGACTGGCGACTTGAGCTTCAGCGCGGCCAATCTCGACGATCTGTCGCCGCTCGTCCTCACGAAGCTGACCGGGGCTCTTCAGGCGAAAGCAAGCGCTTCCGTCGCCGATGGGAAGCAGTTGCTCTCGGTCACGGCGAACAGCGACCGAATGGCGATCGGCGCCAATCGCCTCGAGGGCCTCAAGGTCGACTTCAAGCTCGCCGACCTCTGGGGCGCGAAGATCCTCTCCGGGTTCGCGCAGCTTGCACGGGCCGAAGTCGGCGGCCAGTCGATCACCGGCGTCAAGCTGACGGCGACTGGCGCCGCGTCGGCGAGCGATCTCGAATTGAGCGGGAACGCGCACGGCCTCGCGATCAACGCGCGCGGGCGGCTTTTCGGCGGGCCGCCGACGCGTTTCGAACTTGCGAGCTTCACCGCTCAGGGCGGCGGCCAGCGCATCACACTCGCAAGCCCGGCGACCGTGACCTACGGAGCCAACGGCCTCGACATCAAGGATCTCGCGTTTCGTGTCGGCGCCGGCCGGCTATCGCTCTCCGGGCATAGCGGATCGACGCTCGCCCTCAAGGCCAACGCAGCCAGCGTGCCGCTGGCCGCGTTCGATCTGTTCTCGCCCGGCCTCGGTCTATCCGGAATCGCCGACGGCGAGGCGACGATCGGGGGAACGCCAGGCAATCCTACCGGCGAATGGCGGGTGGGTCTGCAGCGCGTGATCGTGCCGCAAATGCGCAACGCCGGCTTGCCCGCGCTTGACGTCGTAGGCTCCGGCCGGCTCGCCGGTGGGCGAACCTCGCTCGACGTGACGATCAATGCCGGGAGGGGCAACGCCGTCCGCCTGACCGGCTCCGCTCCTCTCGCGCCGGATGGCGTGCTGGACGTGAAGGTCGACGGCGCCCTCGACGCCCGCCTCGCCAATTCCATGCTCTCCGTGTCCGGCCGTCACGCCGCGGGTTCGCTTAGCGTTGCGCTTCAGGTGCGAGGGACGATCGCAAAGCCGCAGGCGCAAGGAGCGGTGCGGCTGAGCGGCGGCGAACTCCGCGACGATCAGACGGGATTCAAGCTGACCGGAGTGACCGGGACCTTCGTCGCGAACGGAAGCACGATTCGAATTGATCATTTCGCAGGGACGACCCCGAACGCCGGCTCGATCAGCGCCACCGGCGACGTGAGGCTCGATCCCGCCGCCGGCTTTCCCGGCTCCATTCGCCTGACGGGGCAGCACGCGCAGCTCGTCGCCAACACCATTCTCTCCGCGACCGCCGACATGGCGCTCGACATCTCGGGTCCCCTCGGCCAAAGGCCCAAAGTCGACGGACACATCACGATTGTCGGCATGGATATTTCCGTGCCCAATCGCTTCGCCAGCGTCGCGGCTCCCATTCCCGGCACGAAACATCTCAACCCGACCGCAACGGCGCGGGCGCGGCTTGCGCTCGCGGCCAAGGTCAAGGGGTCCGGCGCGCGCGCTCCGCTCTTCGATGCGACGCTGGCCGTTACGGTTTCCGCAATGAACCGCATTTTCGTCCGGGGTCGCGGAATCTACGCCGAACTGGGCGGAAACCTGCATGTGAACGGCTCCGCCCGCGACCCGCAGGTCACGGGAGGCTTCGAGCTTTTGCGCGGCTCACTCATGCTCCTGAGCTCGCGCCTCACCTTCACGCGCGGAAACGTCCGCTTTCACGGCGATGTGACGCCCGATCTCGATCTCGTCGCCGAGACGAGCACGAGCGGCGTCACCGCCCGCATCGCCGTCACTGGCCCCGCAGTGCAGCCCACGTTTCAGATCAGCTCCAATCCGAGCCTGCCGGAAGATGAAGTCCTGTCTCGAATCCTCTTTCAGAAGTCGTCGGGCAGCCTATCGGCGTTCCAGGCGCTCCAACTGGCGAACGCGGTCGCGACTCTGTCTGGCCAAGCGGACGCGTTCGAGAATGTACGAAAATCGCTTGGCGTCGACAGCCTGGACATCAGCTCGAGCGCGTCGGGCGGGGCGCTCGTCAGCGCGACCCGCGCGATCAACGACCGGGTGAGCGTCGGCGTGACGACCGGAGCGAGGCCTCAGGACAACGGAGTGAACTTGAATTTCGATGTCAGCCGCCATGTGAGGCTCCAGGCGGGCGTCGACTCGAGCGGAGGGTCGAGCGCCGGTATCGGCCTCGATTGGGAGTACAAGTAGGTTTGCCCAAACCGATCCGCGCTGACGCATTCTTTAGGGGTCGTTTGCGTAGGGGGCTACGCCGACGCCAAAACCTCGGCGAAACCCTGCCTCCACGAGGCATGGGCGGGCCGCCATCCAAGCTCGCGCCGCGCTTTCGCATTCGACCCGGCCCGGCTTTCCGTCATCAACACGACCATGTGCTCGCCAGCGACGATGCGAGCAAGCCAGCGCGGAATATGGCGTGGAGGTTTGACGCCGATTATCGCAGCAAGAGCCGGAAGCCAATCGCGCACCGGAGCGGGATCGTCGTCCACTATATTGTAAATTCCCGGCGCGTCTTCCTCGATGGCGCAGGCAGTCGCTTCCGCCGCGTCGTCCAGGTGAACGAACGACCACCAGCCGCCGCCGTCGCCGATCAACGGAAAGAGCCGCCGCCGCAATTGGTCGAGGGCGGAGCCATCGAACAATCCGGAGCGGGGACCGTAAAATGGCCCATAGCGTAGCACAACGCCTTCAAAGTCGGACGCGTCGGCGACAGCGCTTTCGAGGTGACGGATGGCTCGAAGCGAACGCTCGAATTCCCGCGGCGGCGTCGAATCCAACGGATCGTCTTCGGTCTTGATCGGGCCTCCCACACGAGCGAAGGGCCATCCACAATAGCTTTGCGCGACGACCTTTCTCGCACCCGCTTCGCGCGCCGCGGCGAGGAGGTGGTCGAGGCCTTCTGTGCGAAGCCGGTTGGTTTGCGCGAACGCGTGGTCGAAATGTCGCAGATCGCTGGCGTTGGCGAGCGCGGTCATCTCGTGAACCACGATTTCGGGTTTGGCGCCCAGCACGGCCTCTCGAAGCGCCGGAGAGTCCAGGGCGTCCACGACAACTGGTCTCGCTCCGGCGCGCAGCAACGGCTCCGCCTTCGACGGCGAACGCGTAAGCGCGGTCACGCTGTGACCAGCCGCCACGAGCCTGGGGATGAGCCGGATTCCGATTGCCCCGGTTGCCCCGGCGACCAGAACGCGCATAAGCGGTTCCCTCCTCACGACAGTCGATGGCCCAACGCCAGAACCCAAGCGCTGTTCCCTCCTAATCTTGCGCCGAGCCGCCGGTACGTTAAATAGGACGTGAAGCGTGTCGCCGGCCCCCAAGAGAACTCAATATGTTACAATTGCTTCTGGCCGAGGGCCGGCCTTTGCTGGCGGACGGGGCGACCGGCACCAACCTTTTCGCCATGGGCCTGACGTCCGGCGATTCGCCGGAACTCTGGAACGCCGAGCATCCGGACCGGATCGAGAGCCTGCATCGGTCTTTCGTCGATGCGGGATCCGACATCATCTTGACCAACAGTTTCGGGGCCAACCGGCGACGCCTGATGCTGCACAATCTGGAGGGCCGGACACGCGAGCTCAATCGCCTCGCCGCGCAAACCGCGCGCAAGGTCGCTGACAGAGCCGGGCGTCGCGTCGTCGTCGCCGGATCGATCGGGCCGACGGGGGACCTCCTCGCTCCGCTTGGACCGTTGAGCGAAGACGAGGCGGTCGACGTCTTCATCGAACAGATCGAGGGCCTGCGCGAGGGCGGCGCTGACCTCGCCTGGATCGAGACCATGTCCGCGCCGGAGGAAATGCGCGCGGCGGCGACCGCTGCCAGCAAGTGCGGCATGGCCTATACGGTCACCGCGAGCTTCGACACCGCTGGCCGCACCATGATGGGCGTTACGCCCGCGGCGTTCGGCGTTCTTGTCCAGGCTTTCGACCCGGCGCCTGTCGCATACGGCGCCAATTGCGGCGTCGGCGCCTCCGACCTCCTGGCCGCGATCCTTGGGATGGCGCCAGGCGCGACACTGATCGCCAAGGCCAACGCCGGCGTGCCGCAATGGCATGGGGCGGAAATCCACTATTCGGGCACCCCGGAGCTCATGGAGGCCTATGCGGGTCTCGCGGCCGATTGCGGCGCACGCATTGTCGGGGGCTGTTGCGGCAATACGCCAGCCCATGTCGCGGCGATGCGGCGCGGCCTCGACGCGCACAAAGCCGGCGCGCGTCCGGACCTGGAGGCGATTGTCGCGGCGCTTGGTCCTCTCGTCGCGCCGCCCGCGGCCGAGACCGGCGTCAGTCGGCCGCGCCGGCGGGAACGGTCTTGAACTCAAAGGCCAAGCAGCGAGCCTGGAGTCACGCGGTCGAGGGCGAACAGGTCGAGCTGCAAGACGTTCCGGTTGAAGCGACGCCCCTCGCTCCGCTTGTTGCGCCCGAAGGCCTGCAGGTCTTCGACGTCGGCGAAGAGAACGTGGGCGAGCGGCTCGACCGGTTTCTGGGCCAGGCGGCGGCCGCACGGCGCATCGCGCTATCGCGCACCCGGCTCAAGGCGCTGATCGAGGCCGGCGAAGTGAGGATCGACGAGCGTGTTGCGCGCGATCCGTCGACCCGCCTCGCCGCGGGGGCGCGCATCGCCTTCGAGGCGCCGGCGGCGCAGGATTCGCCCCTGGTCGGCGAGGACATCCAGCTCGCCGTCGTCTACGAGGACGAGCATCTGATCGTGATCGACAAGCCGGCTGGGCTCGTCGTCCATCCGGCGCCGGGGCATGCGGCTGGCACCCTGGTCAACGCGCTGATCCGGCATTGCGGAGCGAGCTTGTCGGGAATCGGCGGGGTTAAGCGGCCCGGCATCGTGCATCGGCTGGACAAGGACACCTCGGGGCTTCTGGTCGTCGCCAAGACTGACGCGGCGCATCAGGGCCTGGCTGATCTCTTTGCCGATCATGGCCGCACCGGCTCCTTGAAGCGCGAATATCAGGCGATCGCCTGGGGCGGCTTCGATGCGCGTGCGGGACAGGTCGTCGCGCCGATCGGACGCGATCCGCGCCATCGCGAGAAAATGACGGTCGTGAAGGAGCAGCGCGGCCGGCACGCCACGACCCATTGGCGCCTTGAGGAGAGCCTCGGCCCGGCAAGCCTGATCGCATGTCAGCTTGAGACAGGGCGGACCCATCAGATTCGCGTCCACATGGCCTCGATCGGTCATCCGCTGTTAGGTGATTCGGTCTATGGTTCGGGGTTCAAAACCAAGGCGGCGCTGCTCGGCGATCCAGCAGTTTCCGCACTCGCTGCTCTCGGACGACAGGCCCTCCACGCCTCCGTCCTGGGGTTCGAACATCCGGCGACCGGCGAGGCGCTTCGTTTCGAGAGCCCGCCACCGAAAGATTTTGCGAGGTTGCTCAAAGCATTACGAGCTCCGCGGGCGGCCTGAAGTTCTTTATCGGGCTCAAGCGCTGCTGAAACAATTTCATAAGCCCAGCGAATAAGTGTCTGGGCGCGGCCCTTTTTCGGCCATGCTTGCTCGACCACAATATGTGTAACCGGCCTTTGCGCCGACGGAGACGGCCGAGCGCCGGGCTCCCAATCAGAGGAAAACATGGCCGCGTCGCTTCCCATCATTGCGGGCGAGTCGGGACTTGCCCGTTACCTGCAAGAGATCAAGCGGTTCCCGATGCTGGAGCCGCAGGAGGAATTTATGCTGGCCAAGCGCTGGCGCGAACATGGGGATCGCGAGGCGGCGCACAAGCTCGTCACCTCGCATCTCCGCCTGGTCGCCAAGATCGCCATGGGCTACCGGGGCTACGGCCTGCCGATCGGCGAGGTCATCTCCGAGGGTAACGTCGGCCTCATGCAAGCGGTCAAGCGCTTCGAGCCGGACAAAGGCTTCAAGCTCGCGACTTACGCCATGTGGTGGATTCGCGCCTCGATCCAGGAATACATCCTGCGCTCGTGGTCGCTCGTGAAGATGGGCACGACGGCAAGCCAGAAGAAGCTGTTCTTCAACCTGCGCAAGGCCAAGAGCCGGATTTCCGCGTTCGAAGAGGGCGATCTGCGCGACGACCAGGTCGAAGTGATTTCGAAGCGGCTCGGCGTCGGCAAGCAGGACGTGATCGACATGAACCGCCGTCTCGGCGGCGACGCCTCCCTCAATGCGCCGCTACGTGAGGGTGGCGAGGGCGAGTGGCAGGATTGGCTCGTCGACGACAGCACGGATCAGGAAACGCTGCTCGCCGACCGCGAGGAATCGGGCGTTCGCATGGATGCGCTGCGCGGCGCGTTGAGCGTGCTCAATCCCCGCGAGCGGCGCATCTTCGAGGCCCGCCGGCTGGCCGACGATCCGATTACGCTCGAAGAGCTTTCGACTGAATTCGACGTGTCGCGTGAGCGCGTGCGGCAAATCGAGGTGCGCGCTTTCGAGAAGGTGCAGCAGGCGGTGAAGGCCGGGGTCGCCAAAGCGCAAGCGCCAAGAAATCGCCTGCCCGCGCCGCTGCCGGCGCGGTGACTGGCGGCCGTTGGCGGGTCCCGCCCGGCGGCCGGCCGCTTCACGTAGAAATTGTCGCGCGGCGTCGAAGAATCTGAAATAGGCTGGGCGTAGACTCCGGATTGTCCCCGCTGAACCGAACAGGCCGCGCCCCATGCCTTCCATCCGACTTCGCTCGCGCCAATCGCGCCGCCGCCTTGCGCCTTTGTCGCTGGCGGCGGCTCTCCTGTGGGCGGCGCCTGCGCTTGCGGGCGACAAGCCGGCCACGCCCGAGGGCGCCGATGCGCTGAGAGCCCTCATCGCAAAGTATCTGCCTGCGGCGCAGGCCGGCGCCACGCCGCTTGTGACGGTGAAGCCGGACGGGGCGCATTATCTCGTCTCGGCCGACCTCAGCGCGCTCAACGCGCTCCTCGCTGAAACCGGCATCACCTATGATCCGGCGGTCATCACCTACCAGGCGGTCGAGCAGGACGACGGCAATTGGCGGGTCGCCATGGACTCGCTTCCCAAAATTGGCTTCCATTCCAAGGACGCGACCGGCGCCATCGAGCTCACGAACTTTCGCTCGAGCGCGCTGATCAGTCCGGCCATCGCCTGGCTTCTCTCGGGCTCGGCGAACATGGATAAAGGGACTTTCCAGATCCAGAACCCGAAGATCACCCAGACGATCGATTTCGGACCGGTTCAGGAGACGATCGCGACCAATGTGGCCGGCGATGGCTCCGTATCGACACAGGTGAAGGAGGAGATTGCCGAACTTGGCGTCAAGGCGGTCGGAGGCGGCGCCGGCGAAAATGAATCTCCGATCAACTTCAGCGGCAGGGCCGAAAAGGCGCTCATCAGTCTTGGCGTCGACGGCTTCAAGAGCCGCAAGGCATTCGATCTCTGGGGCCTGCTTGCGGCTCATCCCGCGCGAACCGACCTCGCCAGCCACGAGGCGGAGCTCAAGGGCCTGCTCAAGGCGCTGGCGGCGCCCGGCCTCAAGCTCGACGAGGGGATCGAAGCGCAGAAGGCCGTCGTCACCTCGTCGCTTGGCGCGATCGCTCTGGGAGATTTCAAGTATCAGCTCGGCGCGGCGAATGCGGGGCCGCAGAGCGCGATCACCCTCAGCCTTTCAGCCGACGGCCTGAGCCTGCCGGTCGGCCTCCTGCCGCCCAATGCAGGCGCATTAACGCCGTCAAAGATCGATATTGCGGCGAAACTCAAGGGCATCGACATCAGTGCGGCGGCCAACGAGTGGATCTCCGACCTCAGCCTGCAGGGCGACGGACCGCTCCTCTCGGACGACAACGCGGAGAAGGTCGAGGCGGCGTTCATAAGCGCCGGTCCGGTCCAGATCGAGTTCGCCCCCTCGCATGTGGTCGCGCCGGCGGTCGACGCGGATTTTTCCGGCTTGATCCGCCTCGACCACAACAAGCCGACCGCGGCGATCACGATCCACGCGCGGAGCTTCGACAAGACGATGGCGGCGGTCAAAGACCTGGGGCCGGACATCTCGGCCAAGGCCATGCCGGGCCTGGCGCTGGCCAAGGGGCTCGCCAAGAGCGAAAGCGACGGCAGCCTGAGCTGGCTCGTGGAGCTGGACGCTCAGCGGTCGATCAAGGTCAACGGCATCCCGTTCGGCAAGGCGCCGGA
>DATCEJ010000080.1:0-5834 GCA_036510135.1 Roseiarcus sp.
GAGCGCAACATTGCCTTCCGCTTCCTTGAAAAGCCGATCGCGAATGACGCGGCTCGTCACCTTGTCGCCTTCGGTCCCGGCGAGGGGGCTGTCGTTGACGGAGAACGTCATCGACAGCGTTGGCGGGTCGATCGGCTGCGCGTGCAGCGGCTCGACTTCTTCCGGATTCATGAGCGTGTCGGCGACGTTGAACTTCTCCAGCCCCGCGATCGCGATGATGTCGCCGGCGACCGCCTCATCGATCGGCGCCCGCTCGATCCCGCGGAAGGCGAGGATTTTCGAGACCCGGCCCGTCTCGACAAGATCGCCTTCGCGGTCGAGCACCTTCACAGGTGTGTTGGTTCTGATGGAGCCGGAGAACACGCGGCCGGTGACGACGCGGCCGAGGTAGGGGTTGCTCTCCAAGAGCGTGCCGAGCATACGGAAACCGCCCGCGCCAACCTTCGGCGGCTCGACATGCTTCAGCACCTGGTCGAACAACGCCGCCATGTCGGTCTTAGGCGCGTCGGGCGAATCCGACATCCAGCCCTGCTTGGCGGAGCCATAGATGATCGGGAAATCAAGCTGTTCATCGGTCGCGTCGAGGGCGGCGAACAGGTCGAAGACTTCATTGACGACTTCGGTCGGACGAGCGTCCGGCTTGTCGACTTTGTTGACACAGACGATCGGCTTCAGCCCGATTTTCAGCGCCTTGCCCAGGACGAACTTGGTCTGAGGCATCGGGCCTTCGGCCGCATCCACCAGGATGATCGCGCCGTCGACCATGGAAAGAATGCGCTCGACCTCGCCGCCGAAATCGGCGTGGCCCGGCGTGTCGACGATATTGACCCGAACGTCCTTCCACACCACCGAGGTCGCCTTGGCGAGGATGGTGATGCCGCGCTCGCGCTCGAGGTCGTTGGAATCCATGACCCGTTCGGCGACCCGCTGGTTGTCGCGAAACGCGCCCGACTGCTGCAAGAGCCGGTCGACGAGGGTCGTCTTGCCGTGGTCGACGTGGGCGATGATGGCGATGTTGCGAAGTTTCATCGGAAGGCTTTACTTGAAGGCGGACGTTCGAACGGATGAAGCGCGTGAGCGCTGTCCTCTTGAACGCGAACATGACGGGAATGCGACGGCGCGCCGCATGGTACCGCGCTCAGCCGACTGATTGTGCGGCGCAATACACGAAAGATCGGCGAAAGGGAAGGGGCGGCGCAGCGCGTCCGGCGACGATGGCGACGAGCCTAGAAGCCGCCGCCTCTGAGGCGCCTGCTCCACCAGGGTCTCCCCGGCGTAACAAGGCGCCAAAGGCAATCGGCGATGAGCAGGCAGGCGATCACGGGAAAAGCTATCGGCGCCGCCTTCGCGCCGTCAGCAGACTCGGCCATTCCTAAAGCCCTTAAGAACACGGCCCAATGGGAGACGCCGAAGGTCTTCGACACGCCCATCGAAGCCTTCGTCAAGGCGAACCGTCGGGCCGTCGCTCACTTGGCGATGGGCGCGTATTTGCCGGCGGCCCAAACGTTGATGTCGTAGCTCGGGTCGAGGACGTCGCCCTTGCTGTCGAAACGGACGGGCCCCATCACCGTCTCGACCGGCTTGCCGTCTTCCAACGCCTTGGCGATCGCCTTCGGATCATCGGAGCCAGCGCGCTTGATCCCCTCGGCGATCGCCTGGATCACGCCATAGCTGAACAGGGTGAAGCCCTCGGGGTCAAACCCTTGCGCCTTGAACTGTTCGAGCGCCTTAGCCGCGTTCGGCGACCGGCGGGGATCAGTCGGGAAGGTGAACAGCGTGCCTTCGCCAGCGGGGCCGGAGATCTGCCAGAACTCGGAGGTGGCGATGGCGTCGCCCGTCATCAGGTTCAGTTTGTAGTTTTGGTCCGCCGCCTGTCGCAGCATGAGACCGGCCTCGGTGTGATAGCCGCCGAAATAAACGAACTCGGCGCCAGCGTTCTTCAATTTGGTGATGACCGCGTTATAGTCCTTTTCGCCTGGATTGATGCCTTCGAACAGGACCTCGGTGACGCCGGCCGCGTTCAGCCTTTCCTTCACCACCTCCGCGAGGCCCTTTCCATAAGCCGATTTGTCGTGAAGGATGGCGATCTTCTTGCCCTTGTATTTCTGCGCGATCCAGGGCCCGATGAACGCCGCCTGCTCATCGTCGCGCGGATAGATGCGCATGATTGTCGGGCGCCCCTTTTCGGTCAGAGTCGGATTCGACGACGCGGGTGACATCATCAGAACGCCATTGTCGGCGTAAACGTCAGCCGCGGGGATCGACGAGCCCGAGCAGGCATGGCCGTCGACGTATTTGATCTCCTGCCCGACGATGCGATTGGCGATGGCGACCGCCTGCTTCGGATCGCAGGCGTCGTCCTCGATCACGATCTTGATCTTGCGGCCATTCACCCCGCCGGCGTCGTTGATCGCCGCGGCGGCGGTCTCGGCGCCGCGTTTCATCTGTTCACCGATGCTGGCGACAGGTCCGGTCATCGGTCCGGCGACGGCGATGGTGATGTCCTGGGCGTTGGCCGTCGCGGTCAGTGCGGCGACCCCGAGGCCCGTCAGGGACAGAATCCATGATGCGCGCATATTGACCTCTCCTGTGTCTCGCGTTCCCTCCGCGATTGGCCCGATTGGCTTGGGCTTGCTCGCGGCGCCTCAATCCCATTCTTTGGCTGATGGCGATAGCCGGGAAGGACAGCGATGGCAACCGCCAGGGTCCCAGCGATCCACCCGCGACCCGCGAAGCGCCAGCGCGAGCGACAAGTCCTGGCGAAATCCTGCGCGAGTTGAGACTCACCGCTCGGTGAGCTTGAGTTCGATACGCCGGTTGCGGGCGCGCGATTCTTCGTCAGTCCCTTGGTCGAGCGGCTGGAATTCGCCGAAACCGGCGGCGGCCAAACGGTCGGGCTCGACCCCCTTGCTGATCAGATATTGCACCACCGCGACGGCTCGCGTCGCTGACAGTTCCCAGTTCGACTTGAAGGGGCCTGCGCCGGTGATCGGGATGTTGTCGGTGTGCCCGTCGACTCTGAGGATCCAGGGAATGTCGGGCGGAATCTCACGCTCGAGGTCGATTATGGCGGCGGCGAGCGTGTCGAGGGACTGGTGGCCGGCCGGGCTGATGTCCGCCTTGCCGACATCGAACAGCACTGACGATTGGAACACGAACCGATCGCCCACCACCCGGACATCGGGCCGGGAGCCAAGGATCTGCCGCAGGCGGCCGAAAAAGTCCGACCGGTAGCGATTGAGCTCCTGAACCTTCTGCGCCAGCGCGACGTTGAGCCGCTGGCCGAGGTCGGCGATCTTCGACTGCGATTCCTTGTTCGCCGATTCAGTTGCGGCGAGCGCATCCTCGATCGCGGCGAGCTGCTTGCGAAGCGCGGCGATCTGCTGGTTGAGCACGTCAACCTGGGCAAGAGCCTGAGCCGAGATCTGCTTTTGCTGATCCAGCACGATGGCCGCCGCCGAGGCCTGGCTGCTCGCGGTGTCGGCGTCGACCACGCCGTGCGATGCGGTGTCTTTGAGCTGCTTCTGCTCCCGTTGGGCCGAGTCCAGCGTGGCGGTGAGGGTCGATAGCTTGCTTTCGTCAACGCCTTTCTGGGTGCGCTCGAGCGCCAACAGGTTGGTCAGTTCCTCGATCTGCCGATTGAGCCGCACGAGCGCCTCGTCCTTGCCCGTAACCTCGCGCGAGAGGAAGAACTGGGCCAGCATGAACACCGACAGCAGGAAAATGATCACCAGCAGCATTGTCGACAAGGCGTCGACGAAGCCCGGCCAATAATTCACCGGCTCGTATCGGCGTCCGCGCGACAGCGCCATGATTTAGCTCCCGGACCCCTCGCCGCCCTTGAATTCGCGCTTCATCGAGCGCCCAGCTCGTCCAACAGGCGCCGCAAAAGCTTGCCAATATCCTCCTGCTGCGTCGCCTGCGCGTCGACCCAGTCGCGAATTTGCTGCTGTTCGGTGCGCATGTGGCCGACCAGAGCCTGAATGCCTTCGGCAAGCGTCGCAATCGCCTTGGAGTCGCGCTGATACTCAATCGCGGGCTGCTGCGCGCCTTGTGCGATGATTGGCGCGTCCGGAATCGCCTCGGCAACCGGCGTCGTCTGGACGTGGCTGGCGAGAAACTCCTCGAATTCGGAATAAAATCGATTCTGCGCCTGACCAGCCTGGAGATCGAGAAAGCCGAGAATCAAGGAACCCGCGAGGCCAAACAGAGAGGACGTGAACGAAATGCTCATGCCCGCGATCGGCGCCGACAATCCCTGCTTGAGATCGTCGAACATGGTCGTGTTGTTAACGCCGGTCTTCATGCTGTCGATAACGCCAGCGATCGAATGGACCGTCTCCAACAGCCCCCAAAACGTGCCGAGGAGCCCGAGGAACACCAGGAGCCCAACCAGATAGCGGCTGAGCTCGCGGCCCTCGTCGAGCCTCGTGGCGATCGAATCCAGGATCGCGCGCGTGGTGAGGGTCGACAAGCCTCGCGCACCCGCGCCGGCGTTGAGCATCACCGCCATCGGCGCAAGCAGTATCGGGGCCGGCGGGGCGCCGTCGGTCACGGCGCCTGTCAACGAGTTGACCCAGTGTATTTCGCGGAAGAGCCGGATGACCTGCCGGAAGGTGAACAGCGCGCCGATCGCCAGCACGCCCAGAATGAGGCCGTTCAAACCGGGATTGGCGCTGAAAGCGAGGGCGATCTGCTGATAGAGGATGAGAACGACGAAGCCGACCAGGGCCAGGAACGCCGCCATCCCCACCAGGAAAATGCGCGGGGAGGTCAGCAGGCGAATATCCGGATCTTGCGCCATGGATTGCCGAATCGATCCCTAAAACACAACGCGGACGTTTTCGTATCCATACCATAACGATTGAAGGGACAAAGCAAAGCGGCGAGACAATCGTGGTGTTCGGGCCGCCGCTTCGCCTTGTGACAGGCTACGCCGCTTTCATCTTGGGCTTCAGCCAGCCGCGATTGACCAGCACCTCCGCGATCTGCACCGCGTTAAGCGCCGCCCCTTTACGCAGATTATCGGACACCACCCAAAGGTTGATGCCGTTGTCGATCGTCGGGTCGTCGCGGATTCGCGAAATGTAGGTCGCGTCCTCCCCCGCCGCCTCGTGGGGCGTGATGTAGCCGCCGGGCTCCCGTCGGTCGATAACCAGGCAGCCGGGCGCGCGGCTCAGGATCTCCCGCGCCTCGTCGGCGCTGATCGGATCGACGAATTCGATATTGACGGCTTCCGAGTGGCCGATGAACACGGGCACCCTGACGCAGGTCGCAGTCAGCTTGATCTTGGGGTCGAGGATTTTCTTGGTCTCGGCGACCATCTTCCACTCTTCCTTGGTCGATCCGTCGTCCATGAACACGTCGATCTGCGGAATGACGTTGAATGCGATGCGCTTTGGGAACGTCTTCGGCTCGACCGGATCGGACACGAACACCGCGCGCGTCTGCGCGAACAATTCGTCCATCGCCTCCTTGCCGGCGCCGGAAACGGACTGATAGGTCGCCACCACCACGCGCCGGATTGTTGCGCGGTCGTGCAGCGGCTTCAACGCCACGACGAGCTGGGCGGTCGAGCAATTGGGGTTGGCGATGATGTTCTTCTTGCCGAACCCTTTCGCCGCAGCGGCGTTGACTTCGGGCACGATGAGCGGGACGTCCCGATCCAGGCGCCAAGCCGACGAATTGTCGATGACCACGCATCCCTTCGCGCCGATCCTGGGCGAATATTCCTTCGACACCGCGCCGCCGGCCGACATGAGGCAAATGTCGGTGTCGGAAAAGTCATAATGCTCGAGCGCCTTGCACTTGAGCGTCCTGTCGCCGAACGAGAC
>DATCEJ010000081.1:0-3487 GCA_036510135.1 Roseiarcus sp.
TCGCGGGCCAGGTCGATGTGGTCGGAAAGCAGAAACTTGAGCGGCGTCTGGCCGATGAAATATTCGTCCTGCGTGTTGAGCTTTTTGTCGACAATGGCGACGCTGCGGCCGTCGGCTATGATCTCGAACCGCGGCGGCTCGGTATATTCGAACCGCATATGACCGGGGCGGGCCACGCTCAGCTGTCCTTCGGAGCGCCGTCCGTTCGGCCCGATCTGGACGAAATCGGCGGTCATGAAGCGGGCCGCGTCGAGCCAGGCGTCGGCGCGCGCGACGGCTTCGTCTGCCGGAATCGGCGCAGGGGCGCCTTTCGACGATCTGGCCGACTTTTGCGCCGCCATAGCCGGCGCGGTCAGATCGAGCGGCGCTTGCTGCGCGAAAGCGGCCGCCGCAGCGACGATCGCGGACAAAAGTGCAAGCGCGGGCCGTCGGAAGCGTCTCGCCACGAAATCAAATCCTTTCAACTGTCGGTTGAGGCGCCGAATCAGCGTTGAAGCGCCCGGATATTGGGAAAGCGCTCGCTTTCCGCAAGCACTGCGCTCTTTGTATGGCGGGCGCGCGACCCTCACGGGGCTATCGGACATCGGCGAGCGCCGCATCGAGCGAGGCGCCAAGGCGGTCGGCGATGGCGTCGACCTGGCTCCCCTCGATGATGAAAGGAGGGGCCAAGAGAACATGATCGCCCCGAACGCCGTCGACCGTCCCACCCATCGGATAGACCATCAAACCACGCGCCATCGCCTCGCGCTTGACGCGCGCGTGCAGTTTGGCCGCGGGATCGAACGGCCGTTTGGTCGCGCGGTCGCTGACCAGCTCGAGCGCCCAAAAGAGGCCGCGCCCACGAATGTCGCCAACGAACGGGTGTTGCCCGAAGCGTTCCTTGAGACGCCGCTCCAGCCTTGCGCCCATCTCGACCACGTTGGCGAGCAGTCCGTCCCGCCGGATGACATCCTGCACCGCCAGCGCCGCCGCTGCGGCCACCGGGTGACCCATATAGGTGTGGCCGTGCTGAAAGGCGCCTGAGCCATCCGCGAAGGCATCAAAGATCCGCTGCGTCAGCATGACCGCGCCGATCGGCTGGTAGCCCCCGCCAAGGCCCTTGGCGACGGCCATCAGATCGGGCGCGACGCCCTCCTGTTCGCAGGCGTGCAGGGTGCCGGTGCGGCCCATGCCGCACATCACCTCGTCAAGAATGAGCAGCACGCCATGGCGGTCGCAGATCGCGCGGATTCGCTTGAAATAGTCGCCGACCGGCGGGACGGCGCCGGCGGTCGCGCCGACGACGGTTTCGGCCACGAAAGCGATCACGCGATCGGGGCCGATCTCTAGGAGCTTATCCTCCAGCGCCTGCGCGGCTCTCGCGGCATAATCCGCATCGCTCTCCCCTTCTCGCTGCAGCCGATAGGCGTAGCAGGGGTCGATGTGATGGGTCTCGATCAGCAAGGGCTCGAACTGCGCGCGCCGCCAGGCGTTGCCGCCGACCGCGAGGGCGCCCAGCGTGTTGCCATGATAGCTCTGGCGCCGCGCAATGACATGGCGGCGCTGAGGTTGGCCGATCTCGACGAAATACTGGCGCGCCATCTTGAGCGCCGCCTCGATCGCCTCCGAACCGCCGCTGACCAGATAGACATGGGCGAGCCCGGGCGGAGCGTCCTCGATCAGTCGGTCCGCCAGGCGCTCGGCGACTTCGGTCGTGAAAAAGGACGTGTGCACGTAAGCCAGCGCGTCGAGCTGGCGGCGCATCGCGGCCAGCACATCAGGGTGCCCATGGCCGAGGCAGGAGACCGCCGCGCCCCCCGACGCGTCGAGGTAGCGCCGGCCTTCCGCGTCGACGATCTCGACGCCCGAACCGGACACCGCGACCGGCATTTTAGCGTTGGGGGAGCGATGCAGAATATGCGTCATGACCGACAACAATGGTTGTGTGAAGGACGGGTTCGGCCCAGTCTACGCGCTCCTGGAGATCGGCGGAAAGGCATCGCGGTGGCCGAAGCGCGCGGACGGGTCGTGTTGGCGGTCGCGCCCAATGGCGGGCGCAAGACCAAGGCCGACCATCCGGCGCTGCCGCTGACCGGCGATGAACTTGCCCGCACCGCCGCCGAGTGCCTCGAGCGCGGGGCCTCGATGATCCACCTGCATGTGCGCGACGCGGAAGGCCGGCATTGCCTCGACCCCGAAGCCTATCGCGCGACGATCGGGCACATCTGTGAGGCAGTCGGGGACCGGCTGGTGCTGCAGATCACCAGCGAATCGCTAGGGGCTTACTCGCCGGCCGAGCAGAGGGCCGCGGTGCTCAAGACCAACCCGGAAGCCGTGTCGCTGGCGCTGCGGGAGCTCGCTCCCGAACCGACGGACGAGAAGGACTTCTGCATATTCCTTGGCAAGCTCAAGCAGATGCGCGTGTGGCCTCAGATCATTCTTTACACGCCAGCCGAAGCCGAGCGCCTTGGGGCGATGGTGAAACAGGGGCTGATCCCGTTCGACAAGCTTTCCGTCCTCTATGCGCTCGGGCGCTTCTCAGTGACCCGCACTGCTCTGCCGCGCGACCTCCTGCCGTTTCTCGCCCCCGACATGCCACGGTTCCACTCCTGGAGCGTGTGCGCGTTCGGGCGCCGCGAGACGGCCTGCGTCACCGCCGCGGCGCTGCTCGGGGGCCATGCGCGGGTTGGCTTCGAGAACAATGTCGCCTTGCCCGACGGGACCCGCGCGGGATCGAACGCCGACCTGGTCGGCGCCGCCGCCCAGGCGCTTGATGCGGTCGGCCTTCAGACCCAAAATGCGGACGGCCTCAGGGAGGAGATCGCGGCGGCGATGGGCGCCTAAGCGCGTCCGCCGCTCCTTTCAGCGCCTTGCGCTTTGCGCATATATCGATCCAAAGAAAACCAAGAAAATCCAAGGAAAACCAAATAAAAAGGCTTGGATTTCCTTGGATTCCTTTGGTGGAATTGGGGCTTTTCAATGGGTTACGGCGAATCCAAATAAAAAAATTCAGGTCCGCCTCTCAGTTCACAAGATATTCCTCAAGCACATATCACATTTCCTATGGCGCATTACCGCACTCGCCGACCGCGTTTGATCCGGCCATGCAAAAACATATAGCACGGATTCCGATTTTCGTAAAGTCGAGTGTGAGAAATTTTCTGGGCGCCGGCGATGCTCTCTAGCCGGCCCGGGCCGCCGTCATCGCGAGGAGGCCGAAGGCCGACGCGGTGATCCAGAGTCGGAGGCGCACTCCGTTCCCTGGATTGCGTCGCTTCGCTCGCAACGACGATCGCCGCTCTCATTCCTATGAAGAACGCGCTGATCCCGGTCCTCGCCGCCCGCGAGGAGCGAGCCCGCCACCGTCCATCGAGCCTAAATCACCGCCGTGGCTGTCGATCTCCTGGCGCGGCGAGCGGCGAACAGCCCAACCCCAATGAAACCGACGATCAACAATGCCCAGGACGATGGCTCGGGCACGGGCGATGATTCATTAGGATTTGCGCCG
>DATCEJ010000082.1:0-3945 GCA_036510135.1 Roseiarcus sp.
GGGCCCCAGCCTATGCCGGTTCAAATGGTCAAGACGGCGCAGGGCTGTGTTCGTCATCGGCCTCGGGCGTCTCGCCAAGTCCACGCTGCACGTCCAGAACTTCGACCGCCGCCATGAGCAGCAGAGTAAGCGGGGCCGCCAGCAGGACTCCGAGCGGACCAAACAACACGCCAAACGCGATCGTCGACAATATCGCCAGAACGGGCGGAAACGATGTCGCCTCCGCCTGCACGATGGGGGTGATGAAGTTGCCCTCAATGAAATGGACGCCGGCGTACATGCAAACAACCAACACGGCGTAGGTCGGCCCCTGGGTTCCCGCCACCAAGGTGGCCGGGACCGCCACAAAGATCGTGCCGACGAAGGGAATGAAGCAAAGCAGTCCGCCCATGAGACCGAGTGCGAAGGGGGCTTCGACGCCCATCAACCATAGACCGATGCCGGTTAGGACGCCGATCGTCGCCATGACCACAAACTGACCGAGGAGCCACCGCTCCAGCACGTGACCGGTCACGCCAAACAGATGTTCGACTGTTGGACGATGGGCGGGTGGCACGAGACGCAGGCACAAATGACAGTAGCGCTCGGGTTGAGCCGCCAAATAAATCGCGACGAACAGAGCGATGACAGCATAGCCAAGCGCTCGCGTGATCTGGCCTCCGACTGCGGTAAACGTCGAGGTCGCCCAGCCGGTTGCGCCGACCACGTTTGCTCCGCGCACCTGGTCGAGCAGTTGTCGCCCGTAAGAATGGCTGCTCATCCAGTCGACGAATAGCTTGAGTCCGGCGGGCGCCACCTGGATCACGTTGTCCATTTGCGCGGCGACCGTCGATCCGAAGACCCATAGCGCGGCGCCCATGGCGCAAAGCCCAAGGAGAAAAACGCCGGACAGCGCAAGGCTTCTCCGAATGCCGATGTGCCGGGCCAACAGTCTTGCGGCCGCACAGAGCCCGATGGCGAGCAGGACCGCGCCGAACAGCAGCACCAGGATGTCCGTCAATCGCCACAAGGCGCCCACCAGCGCTGCAATGACGAGGACGACAAGCAGTCGTCCTGTAAACTTCCCGAGCGGCATGGCTCCGCCAGACTGCGGGCCTTGCTCCTCGTCCGGGCGGGCCGTCAACATAGAGGACATCCTTTGTCTACCGGGATCGATCAGTCATCGGAACACCGTCAGAAACGCGACAGCCCCCGCCGCAGCAATCGGCGCCACAAGGCCCGGCGCGATGCGCAGAGCAAAACCCCGCGAGCCTCCGCCAATCGCCATTGCGATCTTCGCCACGGTGTTGCTCGTCATCGCCGCCAGGATCGGCAGGACCGCGTCCTTCGGCGACATGCTGTCCGACGCCACCAAGGATGAGATCGAAATCGCTGCCGCATGTGTGTCAACGAAACCGCCCACAACTGCCCCTATGGTGACCCCCAACTCCCCGAGCCACGCCCTCAAGGCCGCCGCGAGAACCAGCATGACGGCCATCATCGCCGCGAGACCGAGGGCCGTCCCAACGCTGAAAGCGCGCCCGGGTTTGGCGTCAGTGGTCCCTCCCGGCGTGACAGTGCGCAGGGCGAAGGCGAGACCATAGAGCGCCGCCGTGAGCGCGTCGGCCCCCAATACGGGCGCCATCAGGACGAGTGTTGGGCGGCTGATTGTCAGGAACAGGAGAGCCAGTTGAACGAAGGTCGCGACGGTCGAAAAAGCCGACCCTGCAACCGCCGCCGTCGTACTCGCCGGGTCCTTGGCCGCGCGGGCGGCCATGGCGCCGATTGTCGCCGTGCTCGAAACGAAGCCGGACTTAAGGCATGGCGATGGGCAGCTCGAAGCGAGCGCCGAGCGCCCGTGTCGCGACGTGCCCGCATGCCCCGAGCGCCATCACGAGAATGACCAGGAACCAGAAGCCGTGCGGGTTCAACGCCTGGAACGGCCCCAAATAGCGATCGGGGAGTTGCGGCCAGATAGCCACTGCGAAGACGAGGGCGTCCGTGACCTCGGCGCTGGTCAAAATGCGCGCGACAAAGCAATGCAGCGACCACAGCGCCAATGCCGTCTCCTGCGCCTCGTCCTGACGCGAAGGAACTCCCCATCCTTAAGGGAGTTCACGTCTGTGGGCGGATTTCATCCGCTTCAAGGAGCAATTATGCCGGACAAAGAGAATTCATTTTCGCGCCGTCAAATTGTCGGCAGCGCTGAGCTTGGTCTGGCTACAATTGCCGGCAGTTTGCCAGCCTCGGCTGAAGGCTCAACAACCGCGACCGTTCCCAGGCCGCTGGAAGATCCGACAAAGAAATACCCGCGTCCGCCTTACAACAGACAGTCGCAGCCCTGGCCGGGTCTCGCCAGCAAAATGGACCCGGCGCCCGATCATGGTGAAAAAAGCTACCGCGGTTCTGGTCGACTCGCTGGCCGCAAGGCGCTTATTACCGGCGGCGACTCTGGCATGGGCCGCGCTGCCGCAATTGCATTTGTGCGAGAGGGGGCGGATGTCGCGATCAATTATCTCCCCTCTGAAGAGGCGAATGCAAGTGAGGCGGTCGAGCTTATCCAAGCCGCAGGAAGAAAGGCGGTACTTATTCCGGGAGACCTCCGCGACGCCTCGTTTTGTCGTCGTCTGGTGGGAGACGCGGTTCGTGAACTTGGCGGCCTCGACATCCTCGTAAGCAATGCGGGGCGCCAGCAGTCTCGCCCCTCGATCGCGGACGTCTCCAATGAAGACTTTGACGCGACAATGAAAACAAACATCTACGCACCTTTTTACCTCATAAAGGCTGCGCTACCGCACTTGCCGCCCGGCTCCGCCATCATCGCGACGGCGTCGGAGCAGGCCTACGACCCCTCACCTGACCTCTATGACTATGCGCAGACCAAAGGCGGCCACGATGAATTTCGTGAAGTCGCTGGCGAAGCAGTTGGGCCCCAAGGGCATAAGGGTGAACGGCGTCGCGCCGGGGCCGATCTGGACCCCACTCCAGATTCCGGGGGAGCGTCGGAGGGGAAGGTGGTGACCTTTGGCGCGACAGCTCCACTCGACAGAGCGGGCCAGCCGGCTGAGCTGGCCGGCATTTACGTCCGGTTAGCCGAGGACGACGGCAGCTTTGCCACGGGCAACATCTATGGCGCCGGCGGTGGTCAAGGCCAGCCTTAGCGTGCGCCATGCACTGATGGATCCGCGCGATGAAGGGAAGAATCGGAATGTCAAAGACCGGATTTTGGGGAGCGATCGCGCTCGCTGCAATCGTAGGCAGCTATGGGGCGCAGGCGCAAACGCCGATACCTCCGTCCCCGAAGGACTTCGTTACGGCCGCATCACAGAGCGATCAATACGAGATTCTGGCCGCGCGCGTGGCTTTAGTATCAGGCCAGGATCCGCGCGTTCGAACCTATGCTCAGGCGATGATCCATGACCACACGCATCTCTCCGAAGGGCTGCGCGAAGCGGCTGCGGCTTCTGGATTGCCGCCGCCTGAGCGCGGGATGTGGAGCGATCAGGCGATGCTGCTAAGCAGCTTGCAAAGTCTCCGAGGGCGGGATTTCGATAAGACCTATGTTCGTCAGCAGGAACTGGCGCACGCGCAAGCCGTGGCGGTCGAGGGGAGCTTTTCGACGGCAGGTATGGACCCGAAATCTCCGAAAGGCGGCGCGATCTGCTCTGCCTTCGATTCGGGGTCTTAAAAATGGCGCAGCAGCTAGGTGTCGAGGTCGGCGGTTCCTGAGCGGATAAAATTCGGCCACGGTTGTTGTGGTTGTGAGCGCCTTATGTCGGACAACGATCGGAGTTCTGATGGGTCATTCTGCCAAGCTTATCTCTCTGGCGACCTCAGTCCCCCCTCACGTTCTGAATCAGTCCGACGTTGCGTCGGCCGCGAAACGAGGTTTCGCCGGCCGCTATGAGGATTTCGAGCGTATGGCGCGCGTTTTCAAAACCTCCGGAATTCGCCAGCGCCATGCCG
>DATCEJ010000083.1:0-2242 GCA_036510135.1 Roseiarcus sp.
TGGTCGCTTGCGCCGGCGTCACGCTGAAGGCGGTCGCAACCTCGCTGGGGATCGCGCTGCGCTCGGGCAAAGTGGCGGCGGAAGGCGATCTCGACTTTCGCGGCACGCTTGGCGTCGACAAGCAGGCGCCTGTCGGGTTCAGCGACATTCGCCTCAAGTTCGAACTCGATACCGACGCGCCGCAGGACCAGCTCGAGACGCTTTTGAAGCTGACCGAGCGCTATTGCGTCGTGCTGCAGTCGTTGCGGCATTCGCCGAACACCGAGGCGAAGCTCGTGCGAGCTTGAGCGTGGGCGAGGCGCCTCGCCCGCGTGACGGCGGAACGCCGCTAGAAATCAGATACGTCAAGCTCCGAATTGTTCTCGACGGATTGCAGCGCTCGGTTTGATGGTGAGCCAAGCGTGCCGGCGTTCGGAATCACCCGCCGCGCGCGATCCCTCCCGGTCGAGGACGGAAATCCATGGACGTGCGCACCGACATGGCTGGACGGCTAACGGGCCGCCGCGAAGGCTTTACCCTGCCGCAGCCTTTCTACATCGACCCGGACTACTTCCGCCTCGACATGGAGATGATCTGGTACAGGGACTGGCTGTTCGTCGGGCACGATTGCGAGCTCACGCCCGGCGCCTTCATGACCGTGCAGATCGGCGACTATTCGGTTGTCGTGGTCCGCGATCTTAAAGGGACGATCCACGCGCTTCACAACACCTGCCGGCACCGCGGCAGCCGGATCTGCGCCGCCGAGAAGGGCGCGGCCGTGCGGCTCGTCTGCCCCTATCACCAATGGAGCTACGATCTTGACGGGCGCCTCCTGTTCGCTCGCCAGGTCGCCGAGGGTTTCGACAAGTCGGCCTATGGGCTCAAAACGGTCGCCTGCGAGAGCGTCGCCGGACACCTGTTCGTCTGTCTTGCCGAGACGCCGCCCGACTTCGCTCCGTTCCGCAAGACGATGGAGCCTTATTTCGCGCCCCACCGCCTCGCCGAGGCGAAGGTCGTGCATGAGGCCACGATTGTCGAGCGGGGCAACTGGAAGCTCGTCTGGGAGAACAATCGCGAGTGTTACCATTGCCAGGCGAACCATCCAGAGCTCTGCAAAACCTTTCCTGAAGCGCCGAGCGCGACCGGAATTCAGAGCGCCGAGAGCGACCCTGAGATGCTGGAGCACTGGGCGCGGCTGGAGGCGACGGGGCTGCCGGCCCGCTTCCGCATCGATCCCACCGGCCAGTTCCGCGCGACGAGAACGCCGCTCCTGCCCGATGTTGAGAGCTATACGCTGACGGGCAAGCGCGCCGTGCGGAGAAACCTCTCGGATGAGGTCTCGGCCGAGCGCATCGGCTCGCTCATGCTCTATCACTATCCGACGATTTGGAGCCACGTGCTGATCGACCACGCGGTCACCTTCCGCGTGCTGCCGATCAGCGCGACCGAGACGGCCGTCACGACGAAATGGCTGGTCCACAAAGACGCGATCGAGGGCGAGGACTATGACCTCGAGGAGCTCACCCACGTATGGACTGAGACCAACAATCAGGATCGCAGGATCGTCGAGGAGAACGCGCGCGGGCTCCGTTCCCCCGCTTATCAGCCCGGCCCCTATTCAACAATCCACGAGGGCGGCGTCGTCCAGTTCGTCGACTGGTACGCCCGCACGATCGAACCGAGACTCATGGGCGAAACGCGCACGCCTTTGAGCCTTGCCTCGTGAAGACTGCTTTCGCGGGGCGCGCGGAGGCATTCGACGAAGTCAACGCGTATCGCTCGGGAGCGCGCGATGTTGCTTCACGCTCTGTATTTCATCGCTGTTGTCGTTGAGTCGATGACGGCGGCGCGAGACGAGAAGCGCCATAGGCCCGACGAGGCCTACGGATCAAACCATTGAACTTAGCTTGAACAGACCCTCTGGGCCGTCATTCCCGTCCGCGGCGGGCGCTCCCGGGTCTCCAAGTGCGCCTGGACCGCCATTTTGTCCGTTGTCTTCGCAGCTACCCCAGGAGCAGCCGCCGTAGCCACCAATGCCTCCAGCACCGCCTCCACCCTGCTGTCCAGCAACGCCCGCATTCCCTTTGGCGCCGCCAGCGTGGGGCACTTGCAGGTCGCCGATGTTGAAGCCCTTGTAAATTAGCTTTACCGTACCTCCGCGACCGCCAGAACCTCCTTTGCCCGCGTTCCCGCCGGAGCCGCCCTTTCCTCCGGCTCCGCCGCCCGACGCATCCTCGCAGCCTCCTCCGTCGCCGCCGTTCCC
>DATCEJ010000084.1:0-15970 GCA_036510135.1 Roseiarcus sp.
TAGGAACTGGAAGTGAGAATCGGGGAAGCACTCTCGGCGTATCTAGCTGTGAGGACCAATATTCGTTCGGTTCAATAAGATTGATATAGCTCAATTCAGCAAGCTGGATGCGCGGCGACGGCTCGTGCAACTCCTCGTCGAGGAATGCAACGAAATTTAGTAAAGTGACGTCAAAAAAGTCCTTCACGGCGTCAAAATGTGGGTAATCCGCGTTGCGTCGCCGCCAATTAGTCAGGAATGCGTTTCGTTGAATTTGTATTAAATTTGTGCCGTCAGCGGATTCAAGCCAATACCGTGGCATATTTGAGAATTCAATCAAAGGTAAATCTACAAACAGATTTATAGGCCGTGTGAGCAGGGGTTGCTCCGCGATTGTCGGGAAATCACGCCGGTAGCGATTCCAAAACACGCCAACGTACTCTGAGCGAAGCGAAGCAACGTCTCGATCAAAATAAACTCCCACGACAAGCTCGTTAATTGGAGGATTCTTATATTTTATGGTCATTGCACTTCGCGAACGGGTTGTGATTCAGTTTGGTGAACGTGGACGTCCATGTAAACCGAAAATGAGAACCACCTGACCACAGAAATGGCAATAAAGATAACACAGCACCACCACGGCCATTTGGTATCACAGGCGACTAAACCAGACCGCCGCCTCTGCACTAACTCCGGGCCGCGGATGGGAACGCCTCGAACGTTAGGCGTCCGTATGGCGATTTTAGCGGGGCGCGCAAGGCGTACCGTTCCCTCTACCGTTCGCGCCTTCACCGCGTCGTGAGCAAGTCGCCCGCGGCTTGGCGGCGAGTTCGACCACCGTGGCGATCGCGAACCTCAGCAGTTCGTTCCTCGGCAGGACGGCGTTGCGAGACCGGCGAACAACAGAAACTCGCCAAGGGCGTTTGCGCCCGCCTACCTCTTCGCCAGTCCCCTTAAATCAAACCCCGGGTCCGCCGCTTCTTCCGGCGTCAGCGTCTTCGTCGTGCCGATGATGCGCTTGGCGGCGGCGTGGTCGCCGGCTTTGTTGACGGATTCCACCACCGCGAGCTTGCCGTCGCGAAAGCCGAAGGTCGAGAACGCGCGGGTCGCGGGATCGCCGCGAACGACCCATGTGTTCACGCCATGCGCGAGGCCGGCGATCATGAGCTTCAAGTCGCCCTGATCGCTCCAGAACCAGGCCAGCTCATTGTAGGGTTTTGGCTTGCCCATGAGGCGCGCGGCGACCGCGCGGCCCTGGTCGACGGCGTTCTGCACCGATTCGAGCCGGGTTCGCATGCCCAGCGCCGCATGCGGAAAGTGCGCGCAGTCGCCGATCGCCGAGATCGCCTTGTCGGACGAGAGCAAAAACTCGTCGACCACGATGCCATTGTCGCATTCGAGGCCGCACGCCCGGGCCAGCGCGTCCTCCGCGACGACGCCGATCCCGACCACGACCAGGTCCGCGCCCAGAACCTCGCCGTCGGTGAGGATGACCGTTTCCGCGTGCTCGCGACCCTTGATCGCCGCGACGCCAAGCCCAAGCCGGAAGCGGGCGCCGAAGGCGCCGTGCTCTTTCAGGAAAAAATCCGACATGATCGGCGAAACCGCGCGGCCCATCGGGCGGGCGATCTCGACCACGGTCGCCTCGGCCCCGAGGCTCGCGGCGGTCGCGGCGATTTCGAGCCCGATGAAGCCGGCCCCGATGATCACCACTTTGGGCTTCGCGCCAAGGCGCCCGCGGATCGCGGTCGCGTCGGCAATGTCGCGGAGCGCGAACACGCCCTTGAGATCGACGCCCGGCACATCGAGCCGCCGTTGCCTGGCGCCAGTCGCAAGGATGAGATGGCCGTAAGAAATCGCGGCGCCGTCGCTGAGCTCGATCCTCTGCACAGCGCGATCGATCCGCGTGGCGCCGACGCCGAGGCGCAAGTCGATGCGCTGCTCGCGGAAATGCGCATCGGCCCGAAGCGGCAGGCCGTGGATCTCCATCTCGCCCTTGAGAAACGCCTTGGACAGCGGCGGACGCTGATAGGGCGGATCCTTCTCCGCGGAGAGAAGCACGACCTCGCCGCCAAACCCCTGCTCGCGCAACGACGCCGCGGCCTGAACCCCGGCATGGCCGGCGCCGACGATGACGACGGAGGTTAGCGTCATCCGTGATACCCAGGAGAGGCTTTCTCGATCCGGCCGTGTCCGAAGACCTCGTCCTGAGGAGCCCGCAATGCGGGCGTCTCGAAGGATGGTCCAGAGCGCTTTGTTCGATTGGCGAATGCTGGAATGCCCTTCGAGGCCCCTTCGCGGCGCCTCAGGACGAGGGAAGTCGTGTCATCATTCATTGGCGTAGAGCCAGGAGCGGCGCGGTTTCGATATCTGCTCCTGAGGGCCCGGATCGTCGGGCGACATTGATGCGGGATCGATGATGACGCCGGTTCGGGCCACGGGAACGTCAGCTGGCGCTCGCGCGGGCTCCGACCGCGGTTCCAGCGCGATCGCCTCGGGCGCTGGCGTGATCGCGGGCGCAGCGATCGCCTCGATCGGCGGCGGAGGCGGGGTCGTCGCACTCTCGGTTTGCACAGCGATGCGCTCGTCAGGCGTGCGCCAGACGAAGCCGTCGAGCGCACCCGAGGGCGACACCGGCGCCCAACGGTCGCTGATGACGCCATCGGCCACCCAGGCCTTGTCGCGCGGGGCGCGCGCGGCCCGGCCAAGCCATTCGCGCACCGCGCCGTGATTGCCCTCGGTCTCCTCGATGTCGGCCATCAATAAGCAGACGCGCCGGGTCGGGCGGCCGCTCGAGGAATCCGAGGCGATGAGACCGGCGATCGCCCCGCGCGCGGAAGACAGGTCATGCGCGTCAAGCGCCGCGCGCCCTACGGTGAGAGACGATTCGGGATCGAGCGGCGCCATGCGCGCAAGCGCCCGCGCCCGCGTCAACCGATCCTCGGACGAATCGCCATGGCGCACACGCAGATAAGCCGCGGCAAGATCGGGATGGGGAGTCTGCGCGTAAGCGGCCTCGAGCATGCGGCTCGCGCGGCGATAGTCGCCGGCTTGCGCGGTCAGCCGGCCGCTGATCGCCGCCGCGGGCACGAGCGTCGGCGCGAACTTGCAGGCCTCCTGCGCCAGGACGAGCGCAGCCTTGGGATCGCGCTCCATAGCTTCCTCGGCCATCGCCGTCTTGATCAATGCGCGCCAGCGATTCGCGGTCGGCTTGTCGATGAGGCGCGCGCCGGCGTTCGAGTCGACGGTCGCGAGCGCGCCGGCCCAATCCCCCCGTCGCGTGCGGTCGTCGAGAACCGCCTGACCGGCCCAGGCCGCGGGCGCACGCGCGTGGGCCCGCATGGCGTATTGCAGCGCCGCCCCGTGATCGCCGGCGCGCCGCGCCTCGACATGCAGGCCGCGCAGGCCGATGCCATGCGTTTCCTGATGGTCCAGCATCGCGTTATAAGCCGCGACGGCCCTCGGCCGGTCCCCGGCGAGTTGCGCGGATTGGGCTTGCAGGAGTTTGGTCATCGGCTCGTGCGCGATCAGCCGGCTCGCGTCGTAAGCGTGCTTGGCGGCGCCTCGCGCGTCGCCCGCGCCGACGGCGAGCATGCCGCGCGACAAAGCCTGGAAGCCCTTCTCACGCCTGCGCGACTGCGCGCCGACGGAGACCAGCGAGGGAATCCGGAAAATGAAACGCAGCAGGCCCCACACGATTGCGATCGAAATCGCCAGCGCGAGGACGGCGCCGAGCGCGAACAGCAAAGAGACCTCGTATTGCTCGCCCCGCCAGGTAACGTCCACGACGCCCGGATTGTTCGCAAGCCACGTCAGGCCACCGGCGACCAGCGCCAGCGCGCCTAAGAAAATCAGCAGGCGAACCATCGTGACCCCGCTTCAAACGCCAAACGTGCGCCGAAAGGCGCCTGGGCTCCCGGCCGCCCTGACTTCACGGCTTTTGGCCGCTCGCAAGCCGCCCGACCGCCGCCTCGCGGATCGACTGAAGCGCCGCCTCCGCCGCAGCCCGCGCGCGGGCCAGCGTCGGCCAATCGCCCGCGGCCTTGCGCGCCGGTTCGGGGAGCTTGTCGAAAGCGGCGACCGCGGCGCCGATATCGCCGCGCCCGGTTGCGGCCTCGATCTGGGAGACCAGAGCCTGTGGATCGTCTCCAGCCGTCTCGTTGAGTTCGCGCACCTTCACGAGATTGTGGAGATGGGCGAGGAAACGATCCGTCACGCTGCCGGTGTCTGGCCGGGACGTTGCGGCCAGGACGTGCGGCGCAACCGCATTGAACGAGGCGGCGAGAGCGCTGTTGGTGGGCGCCCCGTTGACCACGGCTTGCAACGGCGCCAGCGCCGCAGCATCGACCCCCAGACGTTGCAGGGCGGCAAGTTCGGGCGCAAAACCCGCTCCGGAGCGCAACCTTTCGTCTGCAACCTCGGCGATAATGGCGATCGTGGTGGCGTTGTCAGCCGCTGCGAGCTTCTCCTCGGCGACTCGGGTTTCATTCTTAGGCGAGGCGAGCGCGGCTTCGATCTTGTCCACTCGAGCCGCGAGCGCGGCGAGATCGGGGCCAGCGGCGCTCGCCTTTGGCGCGTCGGATTCGAGCTTCGCGACCCGCGCTGACAATTCAGGAAGCGCGCCCTTCTCGGCGTCGACCTCGGCGCGCAAGTCCTTGGCCTGAGCCGCCAAATGTTGGGTCGCTTCGCCAGCGGCGTTGTTTCCAGCGCTGGCCTCGAGAGCGCCGATCCGTTTTTCGAGCGCAGCGACGGCCGCGTTCTCGCGATTGGCCTCAGCGCCGAGCGCGGCATTCGTCTGTCGCGCCTGCGCTTCGAGGGCGCCCAATCGGTTTGCGGTCTCCGACATGTCGGCCTTGGAGGTCAAAAACGAATAGCCGGCGCCGAGGCCCAGCGCGGAGACGACGATTCCGCCCAATGCGCCGGCCAGCAGACTGCGAGCGCCAGCGCGCGGAGCCACTCTGGCGGCGCGGGCGTCGGCCTTTGTTTCGGCCGCCGTCGGGTCCGGAGAGGATGCGCTGCCGTCAGGGTCGCGCGCTGCGATTTCTCCCTCGATGACCCCTGGCTCGCGCCGCGCGTCACGGTTCACTGGGGCGCCCGTTGGCCCAGCGGAAACGTCCCTTATTTCCTGGTCGACCATCGCCTCGCGCTCTCGATTTTCTCGCGGGCCCTATATACGGGACGACCCGCGCGAAGGGAACCCGCCGAGCTCCTGGCGCAACCTTCGGAAAAGCCCCGCTTCATCAGGCGTTTCGGCAATCACGATGCGGCTTGAGCCAAGCTCCTGCAAGGGCTCGGCAACGTCGCGAGAAATGCAGACTTGCTTAAGCTTTAGAAAACGGTCCTCCGCGCCCGCCATTTTCGCCAGCGTTGCCGCCAGCCCGGCCGAGCGGCGGGAATAGTGCAGCGCCGCGACGCAAGATGCGAGAGATCGCGCTTCTCCTGGACGCCAAGCCTCGCGCGCTTCCGCCGCGTAGGTTTCGGCGACTTCAAGCTCAAACCTTTCGGCAAGCGCCGCTTCTATAGCCTCCTTGCGGTCGCGACCGGCAAGGTAGAGCACGTTCGCTCCACCCTTCAGCGCGCCGGCCAGCTTCGTGATCAATTCTTCCGCGTTGCGCCCCGGCGGCGAGGCCAGCCGCCAGCCGCGCGCCTCAGCCGCATGGCCCGTGCGGGCGCCGACGACATAAAGCGGCGAGGACGGGTCGGACAGCCCATCGGCATGGAACGCCTTGTCGCTGGTCGCGACCACGGCGTCGTAATGCGATCGCTGCGGCCGGACGGGTCTGGTTCGGATCTCGATCACGGGAAGGCAGACGACGGAAAAGCCAAACCCGCGTAACCGGGCCGCGCTCGCATTTGCGTCCTTGCGTTCGCGGAACAGGGCGACCCGGGAATGCGCGCCGCTAGCAGTCATAGTCCCTCATTTGATGGCGCTTCGTGGGACAAGGCGTTCGCTCTGCTTCGCAGTCGGCGAGGCTCCACGGCGCTGAGGCTTTCGGCGATCCCGGCACACCGGCTGGCCGTCGACTACGGCGATTACAGCCGCGAGGGCTCGATCTTCGCCGTCAGAACCATGCTCGCGCCGGTCATTGACGCGGACCTCGCGCGGCTCGGGAACTCACCCCGCTGCTCCCGCCCAATGGCCTGCAACGGCGCTTATCCAGCTGGCACCGGATCGGGGAACGAGTGGGCGTGGACGATCGGTTCGAGACGGGTCAGACGTATTGCCGCTTTGACGTCCGCATTGCCCCCAACATCGACCGCATAGTCCTGGAGATGCAGCAGGCAGAGGCGGTTGCTCGTGGCGCCGTCGGGAGCGCACCAATTGTCAAAGGTGAGGAACTCGAGGTCTGGCACGCCGATCGCCTCTTTGACCCATAAGGCCGATGCAATCTCCATTGCGTCGCCGAGCGCCATCGCGCGCGGCTTTCCTTCTGCTTCGCGGTCGTCGCCGGGTGTGTGCCATTTGGCTTCGCGGAGCCTCGCCACCCGCAACATCGCGTTCGGGTCGGGCGTGACCAGGGTGGCCAGCGCTCGGATGTACCGCGTCAATTCGAACAGAGTGGCGAATCGCCCGGGAACAAACGTCGACGGCCTAAGCTCGGCAAAGAGCACGCTGCTGACCCATACGCGCCGCTTATGGACGGCCGCCTCGGTCAGGATCGTCTCGATGTGATGCTCCGCCTCACCCGAATCTCCATTCGCGTGGCGAAGCACGACGCTCGAATGAAGGAAATGTTTGTCGCTACTCGACGCAATCAAGGTCGTTGTCCTCGTCCAATGATGGCGCCATGCGCAGCGAGCCTCGGATGTCGATCGCTGCAGTCACATGCGCTCTGTCTTCAATAGAGAGCACTTCTATTCGCTCGGGAAGCTGACTGTCGCCAGTGTATATTGCCCTTCCTGTGACGCAAACATTTTTGTTGCCGAATGGGTTCAACGCATCTTCGCCTTGTGACTTGTCAAAAACGCATTCGACGTGCGTCGTGCCTGCAGGAAGCATGAGGTCGCCGGTCCATACTGGGCCGCGATAGTCGATCTCGTCGAGGCGCCCCTCGAACGACATGATCGCGCTGCCCAGGAACCAGTTGTCTGTCCGCACTGCATCGTCCTTTGCCCCGACCCGATCGACCTGCCGGCGAAAAAATTCGTCGATGGGCAGTTCCGTGTCCTTGAATTGCGCCAGCACATGAAACGAGGGATTGACCGCTTTGACGATGCGGATAAACGCCCGCGTGACGCGGGGATGGCGAACAGCGGCTTGGTAATCGCTCCGGTAGATGCCCTCGGCGCAGCGCCGGAAGAACTCGATCGCAGACGGAGAGGTCTGGCTGATCGCTTTCCGCTTTTCCAGGATTCCGAACTCATAAGGATTGAGCGCCAGTTGCGAGACGAGGAACTCGCTCGATCGCGCTTTGGGCTGAAGTTCGCGGTCCGTCACCTGCAGCGCGGTCAAGAACGCGTCGAACGTCTTCTTGAACAGTTCGGCTGGGATCGGCCCAAGATCGTAGTCGCGGGCTTCGACCGGCCGGATCACCACGCGAATCTCGTTTGGCCCGATCGGGCTGTTCATCGCTCACTCCTGTCGCCCAGCCTTACCATGCCTTGAAAGGCGGCGACAGACCGGCCGAACGCTTGCGCCGCTCGTGAAATCGCGCCCTGGGGAAAGCGGGTTTTCTCAAGCCCTCGTTCGGGCTATGGGCTCAGGCATGCGCGTTCTTGGCATTGAAACCACTTGCGACGAGACGGCGGCGGCGGTGGTGCGGCTGAGGCCCGACGGTTCAGGCGAAATCCTCGCGGACGAGGTGATGAGCCAAATCGCCGCGCATGCGCCGTTCGGCGGAGTTGTGCCGGAGATTGCCGCGCGCGCCCATGTCGAGATCATCGACTTATTGATCACGCGCGCGCTCACGCGGGCCAAGGTCGCGGCCAAGGACCTGGATGGCGTGGCGGCCGCGGCAGGGCCCGGTCTCATCGGCGGCGTGCTTGTCGGGTTGATGGCGGGCAAGGGCGTGGCGTTGGCGTGCGGCAATCCTTTCGTCGCCGTCAACCACCTCGAGGCGCATGCGCTGACCGCGCGCCTGACAGACAGCGTCGCCTTCCCTTTCCTCGTGCTTATCGCCTCGGGCGGCCATACGCAGATTCTCGCGGTCAAGGGCGTTGGCGACTACGATCGCCTCGGCGCGACCATGGACGACGCCATTGGCGAGGCATTCGACAAGACCGCCAAACTGCTGGGGCTGCCGTTTCCCGGCGGGCCAGCGGTCGAAGCGGCGGCGAACGGCGGCGATCCAACCCGATTCGCGCTGCCTCGGCCTTTGCTCGGCCGTCCGAACGCTGATTTTTCGCTATCGGGGCTCAAAACGGCGGTACGCCATGCGGCGGAATCCGTCGCCCCGCTGCGTCCGCGTGACGTCGCCGACCTCTGCGCCTCGTTTCAAGCGGCGGTGGTCGATGTGGTCGAGGATCGCATTCGTATGGGGTTGAAGCTGTTCCGGCGGCGAATTGGCGTCGCGCCTCGCGCGGTGGTGGTCGCAGGCGGCGTCGCCGCCAATTCAGCGCTGCGCGACGGGCTGACCCAATTGTGCGCCGAGGCCGGCTTGCCCCTGGTCGCGCCGCCGCCCAAACTCTGCACCGACAATGGCGCGATGATCGCCTGGGCGGGCGTGGAGCGCCTGAGGCTCGGGATGATCGACGGGCTCGACGCTCCCGGTCGGCCCCGCTGGCCGCTCGACCCGAAGTCCGAACGCACGCTCAACAACAAGGCTTGAGCGAGCGAGCGCCTTCGATCAGTTAGGGGTTGGCGCGGGAGGAGCCGATGGAGCGTTCTGCGCCCCCTGCGGTTGCTCCTTCGCCTTTTCGTTCGCCATGTGATGGCCGACGACGCAGCCGCCGATCGCGCCCATGACGCCGTGATGGCCAGCGTAATGGCCGGCGACGCCGCCGACGACCGCGCCTTTCAGGCAGCCCTTGGCCGCGGCAGGAGCAGAGGCAATGGCTAACGCTGGGAGCGAAGCGAGCATCATTGCGGTGATCGCTGCAAATCTCATGATTGTCTTCCTTTGCATAGCAAGTGAACGTGCGAAGTCAGCCTGCGATCTGAGTTCGACCTTGAGCCTTGGCAAGATCCAACAAAACACTTCCCTTGGGCAGCCCCGCTCGCGCGGCCAATCATTGCAATTCGCCTGGCGCGCGCCTATACAACGCTTTTCCTCTCAGATTTGATCCTTTGAGGCTGCGTTTGCAGGGCGTGCCTGCGAGCGCGCGCAAACGGTCATAAGGAGCACCCGTTTATGAGCGACGCGCCATTGATGCCGAAGGCGACCGCCGTCTGGCTGGTCGAAAACACCTCGCTGACCTTCGATCAGATCGCGGAATTTTGCAAACTGCACCCGCTCGAAGTGAAAGGGATCGCGGACGGCGAAGTGGCGACGGGCATCAAGGGCTATGACCCGATCTCGACCGGCCAGCTGACGCGCGAGGAAATCGCCGCGGGCGAGAAAGACTCGAATCGCCGCCTGAGCCTTTCAACTTCAAAGACGCGCACGCCTGAGTTCAAAAAGCCGCGTGGCGCGCGTTACACCCCGCTGTCGCGCCGGCACGACCGCCCGAACGCTGTCTTGTGGTTGTTGCGCAACCATGGCGAACTGAAGGACGCGCAGATCATGCGTCTCGTTGGAACGACCAAGCACACGCTTCAGGCGATCCGTGAGCGCACGCATTGGAACTCGGCCAATCTTCAGCCGATGGACCCGGTGACGTTGGGCTTGTGTTCACAGATGGACCTCGACTTCGAGGTCAATCGCGCGGCCAAGGAACGGCCCAAGGTCGAGGAGGATCGCAGCCAGACTCTGGTGTCGGCGGAAATCACCACCGCCCGGCCGACGGCCGCTCCCGCGAGCCAGCTCGAAGTGTTTGGCGTTCCGACCCCCAAGGCCAAGCCGGTCGAAGAGCCCGTCGACGTCAATTCGGTGTTCGGAAAGCTGAAGGAGAAGGCGCCGCCGCCTGAAGCCGAATAGGCGGATTGCAGGTCTTTCGTTCAACCCGGCGCGAGCTTTTTCTCCCGGCGGCAAGAAGAGCAGCCTTGGGCCCGCGCGGCGATGATACGAGCCACGGGTCGTTGCGCTCGAGGCCTCTGCGGTTAGAATGCCCGTCGCCGCACGGGTGTTTGCTCGGATTGCCCGGTTCTGCGGCGGGCAGGCTTGAACATGTGGCGGCGGCTTAGTGAGCGTGGCCTCATCCGGACCCGACAAGGGACGACGGCGACGCCAGCGGAATCCGGCGAAGCTCGCGAGGCCATTCGCGTGGCCCAGATTGACGCCTTGTTCCGGGCGGCCCCGCTCGGCGTCGGCGCGGCCGCCGTCGCCTCTGTCGTTCTCCTCGCGATCTTGCGCCGCCTTGGATCCGTGGACGCGGAAATCGGATCGGCGTGGAGCGTCTTCATCGTCGTATGCGCGCTTGGTCAAATTGCGCTCGGGCGGGCCTACTGGCGCTCTCGATCGCTGAGCGATCAATGGCGCAAGTGGGCGCTCTGCTTTGCCGTCATCAGTTTCGCTGAGGGAATGGCCTGGGGTTGGGCCCCAATAGGGCTGCCGACAGGCGATCGCTTCGAAGTTCAGCTTATCGTCGTCATTGTGACTGCGGCGGTCGCGGAGGGGGCGATTGTCGCCTTCGGCACGTATTTGCCGGCTTTCTACGCCCTGTTCTTTCCGGCGACGCTTCCTTACGCGCTGGTGAGCGCCGTCTCTTCGAATCCCGTCGAGCGCATGACCAGCCTGCTCATGCTCATCTTCATCGCGGCGTTCGGCGCCTTGGGGTACACGACGAACCGCTCGTTCAAGCAGATCGTGGGCCTGAGAATTCGGACTCAGGCCATGGCCGTCGACCTGCAAAAGCAAAAGGACATCGCCGAACGGGAACGAAAGATCGCCGAAGAGGCGAACCGGGCGAAATCGTCCTTCCTCGCGGCGGCAAGTCACGATCTGCGCCAGCCCGTCCATGCGCTCGGAATGTTTGTCGGGGCTCTGCGCGGCGTTCCGATGGCGCCGGAGGGGCGCCGGATCATTGAGCAGATCGAAGCGTCGGCCGCGGCGATGGACGGCCTCTTTTCGGCGCTTCTCGACATTTCAAAGCTCGACGCGGGAGTCGTCGCCGTCGAGAGACAGGCAGTTCCCATCGGCCTGGTGCTCGAGCGCCTTTGCCAGGACTACCGGGAAGAAGCAAAGGTCAAGGACGTTTCCCTCGTCTGGAAGCCATGCAGCGCGATCGTCTGGACCGACCCGGTGCTGATCGAGCGGGTCCTGCGCAACCTCGTTTCGAATGCGGTGCGCTACACCCATCGCGGGCGGATCGTGATCGGCGCCCGGCGCCGGGGCGCTACGGTAGCGGTGCAGGTGATCGACACCGGGCGCGGCATTCCGCTCGACGAGCAGAAGCGTGTGTTTCAAGAGTACTATCAACTCGGCAATCCTCATCGCGATTCGACCAAGGGACTCGGACTTGGCCTTGCGATCGTCCGGCGATTGACCTCTCTCCTTGATTGCGGATTGACATTGCGCTCGGAGCCCGGGCGGGGTTCGCGCTTCGAGGTGACGATCCCGCTTGCGGACTCTCAATCGCCGGTCGTCGAGCCGGGGCTGGCGATCGCGTCCGCCGCAGCGGCGAAAGGGCTCGTGGTCGTCATCGACGACGAGGCCGCGATTCGTGACGCGACGCTGAGTCTCCTGACGGGATGGGGGTACGACGTTGTCGCGTGCGGCGGCGGCGACGAAGCCATCTTGTGTCTCTCGTCCTGCGCGGCCAGACCCGCGCTGATCCTGTGCGACTATCGCCTGCGCGAGGGCGAAAACGGGCTCGCCGTCATCAATCGCATTCGTGCAGAATACAACGAGTCGATACCCGCGATCCTGATCACCGGCGACACCGCGCCTGATCGTCTGACGGAAGCTAAAGCCAGCGGCCTCTTGCTCATGCACAAGCCCGTATCCAACGGCAAGCTGCGGGCGGCGATCGGCAATCTGATTTTGAGCGCGAGGCCGAGCCGTTCGGTCGAGGCGGATCTTTCAGCGGTGGAATAAGACCCGTCTCTTTGGCGAGCAAACGGCGGGCGTCATTCCGCCGCCTTGGCGTGGACGGCCGGGTTGTTTGGGTGCGTCGTCCAGTTGCCGGGCGGGCTGTCATAGTCGAGCCCGGTGCGCGGATCGACGCCCGCGACTTTATGCACCAGCGTGATGCAGTCCTCGACCGGGCACACCAGCACGCACAAGTTGCAGCCGACGCATTCGGCTTCGTTGACGACGAACTGACGCTTGCCGTCGATGCGGGCGAAGATCGCCTGATGCGACGTGTCCTCGCAGACGATGTGGCAGCGCCCGCACTGAATGCAGAGATCCTGGTTAATCTCGGCCTTCGCCACATAGTTGAGATTGAGGTATTGCCAGTCGGTGATCGAGGACACCGCGCGGCCGCGAAAATCCTCGATCGAGGCGAAGCCCTTCGAGTCCATGTACGTCTTCAGGCCCGAGGTCATCTCGTCGATGATCTTGAAGCCGTAGGTCATCGCCGCGGTGCAGACCTGCACCGTGCCCGCGCCGAGCGCGATGAATTCGGCAGCGTCGCGCCAGGTTGTGATCCCCCCGATCGCCGAGATCGGCATCCCGGCGAGGTCGCGATCGCGCGCGATCTCCGAGACCATCGACAGCGCGATCGGCTTTACCGCCGGGCCGCACATGCCGCCATGCGTGCCGCGGCCGTCGATGTTCACGTCCGGCGTCATCGTGTCGAGGTCGACGCCCATGATCGAGTTGATGGTGTTGATGAGCGACACCGCGTCCGCCCCGCCGTTCATGGCGGCGCGCGCGGGATTGCGGATGTCGGTGATGTTCGGCGTGAGCTTGACGATCACCGGCATGCGCGTGTGCCGCTTGCACCAGCGCGCGACCATCTCGACATATTCCGGCACCTGTCCGACCGATGAGCCCATGCCGCGCTCGCTCATGCCGTGCGGGCAACCGAAATTGAGCTCGACGCCGTCGCATTCCGTCTCCTCGACGCGGGTCAGAATTGTCCTCCACGGCTCTTCTTCACAAGACACCATCAGCGAGACGACCAAGGCCCGGTCAGGCCACTTGCGCTTGACCTCCTTGATCTCCTGCAGGTTGATTTCGAGGTCGAGGTCGGTGATGAGCTCGATGTTGTTCATCGCGATCAATCGGCGGTCGGGCCCATGGATCGCGCCATAGCGCGCGCCCGACACGTTGACGACCGGGGGCCCCGCTTCGCCGAGCGTCTTCCACACGACGCCGCCCCAGCCGGCACGGAACGCGCGTTCGACATTGACCTGCCGATCGGTGGGCGGAGCGGAGGCGAGCCAGAACGGATTGGGCGATTTTAGCCCAAGAAAATTGGTGCGCAGATCAGCCATGGGATCCTCGCTTTCAGGCGCGCGATGCGCCGAGGACGGCGGCGATCGAGCGCGCCGCCTGCTTGCCGTCCTCGACGGCGCTCACCGTCAGGTCTTGTCCGCCGTACACGCAATCCCCGCCGGCCCACACGCCCTCAAGCGTCGTGCGGCGCTCGCCGTCGATGACGATGCGTCCGTCCCTGAGGTCGATCGGCGCTCCACCGAGCGCTTCCGGCGCGCCGCGCTGGCCGATGGCGAGGAACAGCATGTCGGCGTCAAGGCGAAAGACCGAGCCCGCGGGCGCGGAGGCGCCGTCGCCGCCACTGCCGCTCTCGAACACCACGCCGCTCAGCGCGTCGCCGCGACTCTCAAGCTCGACCGGCCGCCCCCAGTAGCGGATGACGACCCCACTCGTTTGCGCGAGTTCCCGTTCGTACGCGCTCGCCTTCATCTGTTCCGGCCCGCGCCGGTAGACCATGGTCACACTCTCGGCGCCGAGCTTCTTCGATTGCACGGCGGCGTCGATCGCCGTCATGCCGCCGCCGATCACGACAATGCGGCGGCCGACCGGCAGCGTGGATAGATCCTTGGCCTGCCGAAGGCGGGCGATGTAGTCGACGGCGTCGATCACGTTTTCCAGCTCAGCCTCACGCGGCAATCCGAGCTTGTTTGTTGCGCCGAGGCCCATTCCGAGGAAGACAGCGTCGTAATTTCGCCGCAAGTCTTCGAGCTTGACGTCGCGGCCGAGCGCCTGGCCGCGACGGATCTCGATGCCGCCGATCGAGAGAATGAAAGCGACTTCCCGCGCTGCGAAATCGTCAGCGGTTTTGTACGCGGCGATGCCGTATTCATCGAGGCCGCCCGCCTTCTCGCGCGGCTCGAAGATCGTACTGTCGACGCCGGCCAGGCCAAGTTCGTGCGCGCAGGCCAACCCCGCCGGTCCCGCGCCGACGATCGCCACCCGCTTGGCCGTAGGCGCCCCGCGCGCGTAGGGCGATTTCCCACGTTCGATCGTAGGATCGGTCGCATAACGCTGCAATTTGCCGATGACGACCGGCTTACCTTCTGCCGCCTCGCGCACGCAGGCTTCCTCGCAGAGCGTTTCGGTCGGGCAGACGCGGGCGCACATGCCGCCCATGATGTTGGAGTCGAAAATCGTCATCGCCGCGCCCGAGCGGTTGCCGGCGGCGATCTGGCGAATGAACAGCGGAATGTCGATCGAGGTCGGGCAGGCCTGCTGACAGGGCGGATCGAAGCAGAAATAGCAGCGCTCTGCCTCCACTCTCGCCTCGTGCGAGGTCAGCAGCGGGTGCAGATCGGCAAAATTACCTTTCAGCGTGGCTTCGTCCAGGCGTCCCGGGCGGACGTCCGATGGGTTCGGCTGGTTGGCGGCGATCGTCATTCAGACACCCACGGCCTTTGAGGAACGGACGGGCCCATACATTCTTGACCGTTTGGTCAATCGTTTTGCTACGCGCAACATTTGTCAAGCAGGATATGGGCCGCGCCCCGGATGTCAGGCCCTGGAAGTTAAGCCCCATTGACGTTTCGTGAGTGCATCCTATCTGCGAGGCGCATGGAGATAACAAAACTGTTTAGACCTGAATTGGATTGCTGCGGTGCAACATTTCTGCTAGCGTAGCGCTTTAAGGGACGTAGTCAGGACTCGGAGGGGCGCATGTCAGCCACCTGGAAGACCAAATGGGGCGTTCGCCGCGTACGCCACGATAAACCGACCGTGGAAGAGGCTCTCATCGCGGCTGAAAGTCTGGCCAACGATCCGGGTCAGCGCGCCGAAATCGCCGCTTCCCTCATGGGCGTGCCGGTCGATGAGGTTAGGGCGCTGGCGGCCAAACAGGCCGCGAGGACGCGAGGCCGGGCGAGCCTGGTCACAGGCCGCACCCGCGCGGTCGTGGTCGAGTACAAGCGGCCGCGCATCGGTCACGGGCCGATGTCGTTCGCCAGCAAGCGCTAAGGCGCAGGGACGCGATAAGAGCGGCGGGCGCCCTTAGAGATTGGCCAGCCTCGCCGCCGACGGCCGGCTGGTCCGGTATTGGCTGCGCGCCGCCACGTCGGTCGAAATGACGGCGATGCCGATCAAGGTCAGCGTGGTCATTTCAGCGAAATCGACGTTGAGAAACGCAAGCGCCACGACCGCCGAGAAGGCCGCGGCCATGTAGGGCGCGAGTCGCGCGGGCGCAGCGGCAATGCTGCGGAACCCTAGCCATGCGCCAACCGCAGCAAGGACGGCCCCGACAATTCCAAGCTCGTACCATATTGTGAAGGCCAGCGCCCGCGGGGTCTGCGCCGGCAAGATCCGGTCCTGAACCCCGTGGGCAACCGTCGCAAATCCATGACCGGTGATGAGCCTCAGCTTATCGTGGGTAAAAATGTCCGCCGCCACGGACAATGACGGATAGGGCGCCGGCATGGACGAGAGCCGCGTGTGGAAAATCCAGGCGGCGACGGTCGGCGCGAGCGCGGGAATCAGCGGCGACAACAGGATGAGCGCGGCCGCGCCCCAGCTCAATTCCCGCGCCGTGCGCGACAAATCCGAAATCGAGAACGACAGCGCCAGATAGCCGGCGAACA
>DATCEJ010000085.1:0-4755 GCA_036510135.1 Roseiarcus sp.
CTTCTCGCCGTACATCTCTGCGACGTGCTCCCAATCGATGAGATGATCGACCCACGCCTTGAGATAATCCGGGCGGCGATTGCGATAGTCGATGTAGTAGGAGTGCTCCCACACGTCGACGCCGAGGATCGGCTTCGCGCCGTGGACAAGCGGGTTTTCGCCATTTGGCGTCTTCATGACCTGAACCTTGCCATCCTTGACTGCAAGCCACGACCAGCCGGAGCCGAACTGCGTGACGCCGCCCTGGATGAAGTCCTCCTTGGCCTTGTCGATCGAGCCGAACGAATCCTTCAGCGCCTTCTCGAGTTCGCCCGGAATCTTGTTGCTCGCGTTCGGCTTCATCCATTTCCAGAAATGGATGTGGTTATAGTGCTGGCCGGCATTGTTGAACACGGCGGGGTTCTTGCCAAACGAGCCCTTCACGATCTCCTCGAGCGGCTTGCCCTCCCATTCGGTCCCTTTGAGCGCATTATTGCCGTTGTTGACATAGGCCAGATGATGCTTGTCGTGATGAAACTCGAGGGTTTCCGCCGACATGTAGGGTTTCAGCGCGTCGTGCGGATAGGGAAGCTCAGGCAGCGTGAAGGCCATGGGACGGCTCCTTGGGAGGTTTAGGGGCGAATACGGAAACCCGCACTGTGGTTGCCCCGTGGGACCACATTTAGCCCCCGGACGCCAGCGCCGCAACTGCATGACAATCCTTCGCTCCGCGGCTTGAGCTATCTGTTAACTGCCGTGTATGAGCTCATGTTCCGCGGAGGGAATCGCGTTGCATCTTTCGAATGAGCGCCTGCTCGTCATCTTGGCTGTCGGCGCGCTCGCCGGATGGCTGATCGGCAAGGTCCTGCGCGGCAATGGTTTCGGCCTTGTCGGCGACGCCGCAATCGGCATCGTCGGCGCGCTGATCGGCGACTGGCTCATGCCGCGCTTCAACTTCCACCTCTGGAGCGGCCTCACCGGCATGATCATCGAAGCGGCGATCGGCGCGATCGTGCTTCTGGTTATTCTGCGCTCGGTCGGGGCGAGCGGATGGGGCGGCGGCCGGTAGCGTAAGGAGGATCCATGTTCAAGCACATTCTGATTCCGACCGACGGTTCCGACCTGTCGCGCAAAGCGATTCTTTATGGCGTGCAACTCGCCAAAGAATCCGGCGCGAAGGTCACGGGGCTGACCGTCGCCGAGCCGTACCAGGCAGCAAGCATGGACACCGTCTTCATTCCTATTGACGAGGGAGGTTACGAGGAGCAGTCGCGGGCCCTGTCAGAGAAGGCGATGGAGCAGGTAAAGATGGCCGCGCAGGCGGCGGGCGTGCCGTGCGAGACGATCCGCGAGGTCCACGACCAGCCCTATCGCGCGATCATCGACGAAGCGCACGCGCTTGGCTGCGACCTCATCGTCATGGCCTCGCATGGGCGGCGCGGGATCTCGGCCTTGCTGCTCGGCAGCGAAACGGCAAAGGTGCTGACGCACTCAACCATTCCGGTGCTGGTCTATCGCTGAGCGCGGGCCGGAACGGGCGCGCCTTAGTCCACCCGCTCGACGCGTATGAGCGACCCCTCCTCCACAGCGATCACCCTCACCTTGGCGCCCGCCGGGCAGTCCGGTCCGGCGACACGCCAGGAACTGTCGCCGACGCGGATGCGCCCATAGCCTCGCACGATTGCTTCGTCCAGGAAGAAGTCGGCCCCGATCATCGCATGCGCGCGGCTTTGGGGCAGCGGTCCCGGCCCCTTGTCGAGCGACCCGTAGACCCGCCGCCCGACAAGAATGAGCGTCGCCACCAGAACGGCAAACAGGATGAGCTGCGCGACGAAGCTCATCGGCAGGAAGGTGTCCACGGCTCCGACGATCGCCGCCGCGGCGCCGAACCAAATGAAAAATGCGCCTGGCGCGAGTGTCTCGATCGCGCTGAGAACGAGCCCCGCCACGAGCCACATCAGCGCGACGAGATGGGCAGGTTGAAGGAGGGTGTCCATCGTACTCCGAGTGATCATCCTTTAAGAAGAAGCGCCGCCCGGCGGCGTGTTCTCAGACCCTTGCCAAGGGGAAACCGGCGGCGTGTTCGTCGCGCTCGTGTTCGGCACGGGCCCAGGAGGACGGGACCGGGCAGCCGGCCGGGGGGCTGCGACGGTCTCCGCGCCCATGGCGCTCGCGGCGATCTGGCTCAATCCGCCAAGCGTGCCGGCAAGCGAGCTCAATTCCATGGGCACGATCACGAGCTTCTGATTGGGCGATTGCGCGAAGGCGTGGAGCGCGGCGATATATTTCTCCGCGATCAGGAAGTTCACCGCCACCACGTCGCCGTTGGCGGTCGCCTCGCTGATGAGCCGCGTCGCCGTCGCTTCCGCTGCAGCGGTCCGCTCGACTGCCTCCGCCGCGCGGAACGCCGCGTCGCGCCGGCCTTCGGCTTCGAGCACGAGCGCCGCCTTGCGTCCTTCGGCCCGAGTGATGTCGGACTGCCGCATGCCTTCAGCCTCGAGGATCACGGCGCGCTTCTCGCGCTCGGCCTTCATTTGCCGGCCCATCGCGTCCACGAGGTCCTTCGGGGGCACGATGTCTTTGATCTCGACGCGCGTCACCTTGATGCCCCAGGGCTCCGAGGCGGCGTCGATCACCGTCAGAAGGCGCGCATTGATCTCGTCGCGATGCGAGAGCAGTTGGTCGAGGTCCATCGAACCCATGACCGTGCGCACATTGGTCATGACGATGTTGCGCAAAGCCGACTGAAGATCGGAGATTTCATAGGCCGCGCGGCGAGCGTCGAGCACCTGATAGAAGGCGACGCCGTCCACCGTCACGGTCGCATTGTCCTTCGTGATGATCTCCTGGCTCGGGACGTCCATGACCTGCTCCATCACGTTGAGCTTGCGGCCGACGGAATCGATGTAGGGAACGATAAGTCCGAGACCCGGGGTCAAGGTCTTGTAGTAGCGACCGAAGCGCTCGACCGTATAATTGTAGCCCTGAGGCACCTGCCGCACGCCCATGAGCGCGGTGATGACCACGAAGGCGACAACGACAAGCGCGAAGATGGTTGCGCCCTCAATCATGGGCCGAACTCCCTTGCTCCGAAGGCGGTGCGCTACGAATCGACGATCTCGGGTCGTCGCGAATGTAACCGCGAATGATCTACATCGCCACGGCGGACTGTTCCGCCCGCTCAGGCGGTTTCCGCACCCCTGCGGGCCAGTTCGGCAGCGTGCCGGCGCGCCTGGAACCTTCCCAGTTGCTGGTCCAGGATTACCCCAATGAGGATGACGCCCCCCATCACCGCGTAGTTGAGCGAAGAGGGGATGCCGAGCAGGTTTACGAGATTCTGGAGTTCCTGCAACAGCACGACCCCCAGAACGACGCCGACGAGCGACCCCTCGCCGCCGAACAGCGAGCAACCGCCAAGCACGGCTGCGGCGATCGCGTAAAGCTCATAGAAATTACCCTGCGAAGACGGCGAGATCGAGCGCGTATACATGGCGAAATAGATCGCCGCGATCGCGGTGAGCACCTGGCAGATAACATAGGCCCAGATAATGATCCGATCGGTCCGGATGCCCGAAAAGCGCGCCGCTTCCTCGTTCTTGCCCACGGCGTAAAGATGGCGCCCGAAGATGGATCGGCGGAGCACGAACCACATGACGAACGCGACGACCAAGAGGGCGACGAAGGTGATCGGGACGCCATAGATCTTGCCCGACGTCAACCAGTCGAGCGTCGGAAAATTCTGCCCGAAGGCAAAACCGGCCGTGGCGTCCTGCGTATAGAACCGTGCGATCCCGCGATAGAACAGCAAGCCGCACAGGGTCACGATAAACGGCTGCAGCTTGAGCTTCGTGATCAGCAGGCCGTGGACGAGCCCGACCACGACCGCTAGCGCGAGCATCAGCGCCACCGCCAGCGGCCAGGGGACGCCCCTGGTCGCGACGAAGTCGACGAACAGCACCCCGACCAGCCCGATCATCGAGCCGACCGACAATTCGATCCCGCCGGTAATGATGACGAAAGCCTGCCCGATCGCCGACAGGCCGAACATGCCAACAAGGTTCGAGGTGTTAGAGAGGTTGATCGGCAACAAGAACCTCGGGTTGAGGATGGTCACCACCACGCCAACCGCCAGGATGAGAATAAGAAGACCAAGGTCTTTTTTGGTCATGCGATTCCTGCCAGGTTTGCAGTTTTGCCCACCGCGAGAAGCAAGACGTTCTCCTCGCTGAATTGCTCGCGCTCCAGGATGCCCGAAATCGCGCCCTCGTGCATAACCGCGATGCGATCGGATACCCCGATCACCTCTTCCATGTCGCTCGAAATCATCAGCACCGCGACCCCGGCGTCCGCCAGTTCGCGCATCAGGCGATAGATTTCGGCCTTTGTCCCGACGTCGATGCCGCGCGTCGGCTCATCCATGATCATGACCTTGGGCTTCATGGCCAGCCATTTGGCCAGCACCACTTTTTGTTGGTTGCCGCCTGAAAGTGAACTGGCGAGGGTCGTCAGCGTTGGCGTCTTGATCGCCAGATTGGTCCGCTGGATTTCCGCGGTTGCCGCCTCCATGCGCTGCGACACCAGAAAGTGCCTCGCATGCGCTTTCAGGTTCGGGAGCGAAATATTCTCCAGGATGGGCAGGCCAAGCAGGATGCCCGCGCCCTTGCGGTCCTCCGGCACCAGAAATATGCCGTGCGCCACGGCGTCAGCGGCACACGAGAGCGCCACGGGCGTCCCATCGATTTCCAGTTTTCCGCCCAGAATCCGATCAATGCCGAA
>DATCEJ010000086.1:0-6060 GCA_036510135.1 Roseiarcus sp.
AGGCGGCGGCCGACGAAGACCTCATTGATAATCTTACCGATGATCCAAGCCGACAGCGCGGTCGTGAGCGCGATCAGGCCCATCATCGCAAATGCGGAGGCGTAGCCCTTCCAGTGCTTGGAGCCTTGATCGGTCAGGAGCCGGCGCAGGGTCGCGTTCGAGGGCGCGTTGAGGAGAGAGAGCGCACGCTCGCGGGCTTTACGCCAAAGAAACAATGCTTCAGTCCCTTGCCCCGGCCGACGGGCGACCCGCATTCATAATCGCTGCCGGCGGATCCGCTCGGGCGGCGCTTCCATATCATCGGTGGCGGAATTATGGAAATCGCCAGACGCGTATGGTCAAGACCCAGTTAAGAATAGCCGATTTCGGCGCCGCGGATCGCGTGATCGCCAGGCCCGTCAGGCGCGTCGCGCGCTTATGCCGCCGACGAAGCGCTGACGGGCTGCCGCTTTGGCGCTCCATAGGTGTCCGGGATTTTATCAGCGAAGGCAACAACGAGTTCGTCGGTCTCCGCGTCCTCGATCAAGGCGGGTCGTGTCGCGTCGTCGACATAGGTCTTGCTGGCGGGATCCTGGAGAACGCGCTTCTTGATCCGGTGATAGCGCCACCCGACATTTAGCCATTGCGCCACCACGGACACGAACTCGACCGCCCGGACTGGATAGAAAACCAGGGGATTGACGATTCGCATCCCGTGCCGGCGGGTCGTCCTCACCTTGCGGCGGACGATTCCGCATTGCAGCGGGTGGACGCCCTCGATCCGCGCGGAGGAGGAGAAAGCCGTCATCACGTCGGCGATCTTGTTCATCCTCAAGCCCGTTGCGGCGGCGCGCTTGAGCACCGTCTCGACATGCTCGTCGGTGTAATAGCGCTTCCACGCGTCGCGATAGGTTTGGTTCCACGCCTCGCCCGACATGACAGAATGGCCAGTGCAGACATGCTCGAGGTCGTATTTGTTCATGTCCGGGTCCATCGGGACCCCTTTGAGGTAGAGATTCTTGTGATCCTCGGAGCCGGGGAGGGGGGTCAGGCAAAAGAACTCCAGGATGTCGAGCGGCAGTTCCTTCTTTATGATGTCGATGTCGCGGGCGACCGATTCGGGCGTGTCGGTCGGAAAACCGATGATGAAGCCCGCCCAGGTCATCACCCTGCGGTTTCGCCAGGCCTGCAGCATGACCCGGTATTCCCAGATCTTGTTCTGCCGCTTTTTCGCGCCCTGGAGCGATTGAGGATTGATGCTTTCAAGCCCGATGAAGACCTGGTTGCAGCCGGCCCGCGCCGCCTTCTCGATGAATCCCGGGATCTTATGGCAGAGCGTGTCGACCTGAAGGATCAGCTTGATCGGAATGCCCTTGTTGGTTCTCAGATCAGCCAGCCGGTCGAGGATCGCCTCCCAATTGCGGTTGCGGGCGAAATTGTCGTCGGTGACGAAATAGTGGTTGATGCCCTGGGCGTAATTGGCGCGCACGATCGCCTCGACGTCATCGGCGCTCCGATAGCGGGATTTGCGGCCCTGCACATTGATGATCGTGCAGAAGCTGCATTGGAACGGGCAGCCGCGACCGGCGTCGAAGCACGCATGATGGCCGACGATCCGCCCCACGATTTCCTTCGGCAATATCGGGATCGCGGCCGCCTCCATGCCGGGCATATCATTGAGGTGATTGTAGAGAGGCTTCGCCTGGCCGGCGTCAATGTCGCGGAGGAGATCGGCAATCCGGCCCTCGCCCTCGCCCGCGTACAGGGTCACGCCCAGCGACTGCGCTTCCTTCAAGTCCGACGGCAGTTCGGGAAGCATGGATATGCAGCCCGAGACGTGAAATCCCCCGATCACCACGGGTACGCCTTTCGCCCGGAACTCGCGGGCTAGATCAAGGGCGCGCGGAAACTGATTCGACTGAACCCCGACGAGGCCGACAAATCCGCCTCCCGCCGCCTTCACCTGCCGAGCGATCGCCTTGACGTCGACGACCGTATTGCACTCGTCGCAGGCGTCGATCTCAATGTCGACATCGGGACCAAGAGCCCGCTCTTCCCTGCAGGCCGCCAGAAGCCCGTAGACGCTGGCGAGGCTGTTCGAGGGGATGGTGGAGAGGCGCCATTGGATCACATAACCGTCGTCGTCGTAGTGCGACGGCTTGATCAGGAAGATCTTGAACGTCCGGTTCCCCATGGGCGTGCTCTTCATTGTCGCGCAGGGCGGCGCCGATCTCATCGGCCTCCTACGCTTCCGTCCGAAAGAATCCCCAGCCCTCCCAGCCCTTGGGAGCCGACCCGGCATACTTCGTTTTGTTTGGGCGGTCCAGAAGGGATCTCACGGGCGCAGTCTGAGTTCGTGCGCTCCGCTCGAATCGGCGGGTCGACCGTCGTTTAGCCGTTCTTGCGACCCTTTTGCTTTTTCCCGCCCTCACTTGCCTCGAGGGCCGCATGGTACTTGCGCTTCATCTCCGCGAGATTGACCGACGGCGCCGGGAAGGCGAGGCCCAGATCGGCCATGGTGTCAGCAATGATCTGCGACACCGCGAGATTGCGAAACCACTTGTGGCTAGCGGGAATCACATACCACGGCGCGTTCGCCGTACTGGTTGCGCGTATCGCGTCCTCATAGGCGTCGACGTAATCGTCCCACAATTCGCGCTCTGAATAGTCGGATTCGCTGATCTTCCAATTGCGCCCTGGGTCATCCAGGCGTTGCGCGAAGCGCTCGAGCTGCTCTTCCTTGCTGATGTGGAGGAAGAATTTGAGGATCGTGGTTCCGGATTGCGCGAGCAGCGCCTCGAAATCGCGAATATGCTCATAGCGGCGGGCGCAGGTTTTCTTATCAACGAGCTTGTGGACGCGCGTGACCAGCACGTCCTCGTAGTGCGAGCGGTTGAAGATGACGATCTGGCCGGCCCTCGGCGCTTGAGCGTGGATGCGCCAGAGAAAGTCATGCGCGAGTTCGAGCGGCGTCGGCTGCTTGAAGCTGGCGACGTCGACGCCCTGCGGGTTGACGCCGCTGAACACGTGCCTGATCGTGCCGTCCTTGCCGCCGGCGTCCATCGCCTGCAGGACGACAAGGACCGAGTGTTTGTGCTCGGCGTAGAGTAAGACTTGCTGATGGGCGACCTGTTTGAGATAATGTTCGGCGTTCTCCTTGGCCTCATCCTCCGACGTGATTTTGCCGGTGTAGGACGGATCGAGCTTGTTGAGCCGGATTTTTTCGCCCGATTTGACACGAAACTGTTTGCGGTAGTCCACGATGCCTCCGTCCGCTGCTCTGGACGCGTCCCCCGGCCTCATTGTGGTACGAAAATGAGTGTCAGATCAACGTCATTGCCTGGCCGCTGGGTCCGGACCGCGCGATGAACATCACCGTCATCGGCGCTGGCGCGATCGGCGGCCACATCGCGGCCAAGCTCGCCGCGGCGGGCGGGCGCGTGAAGGTCGTGGCGCGAGGGGAGCATTTGAACGCGATCCGCGAACGCGGGCTTATGCTCAAGGAGAACGGCGAGGAGACCGTCGCGCGCGTCCAGGCGACGGATCGTATCGCCGAGGCCGGCGGCGCGGATCTCGTCGTACTCGCGGTCAAGGCGCACCAGATTGCGCCGATCGCAGCCGAGATCGCGTCAATTGTCACGCCGTCGACGACACTCATGACGACGCAAAACGGCATACCCTGGTGGTATTTCTATAAGCATGGCGGCCCGCACGAGGGCGTTCGGCTGGAGAGCGTCGATCCCGGCGGTGTGATCGCTCGCCATCTGCCGATCGACGCAATCGTCGCCGCCATCAGCTACCAGGCGACGAAGATCGAAGGACCGGGAATCATTCGACATATCGAAGGCAATCGCTTGCCAGTCGCGGAAATCGATGGCGGGAAAACTGAGCGCATTGCGGCGCTATCCGAGCTCTTTGCGAGAGCGGGCTTCAAATCGCCGGCGCTGAGCGACGTGCGCGCCGAAATCTGGATGAAGCTTTGGGGCAATCTGACCTTCAATCCCGTGAGCGCGCTGACTCATGCGACGCTCGAAGACATCTGCCGCTTTGCGCCCACGCGCGCGCTCGCGGCGGCAATGATGCGGGAAGCGCAAGCCGTTGGCGAAGCGTTCGGCATTCGCTTCCGTCTCAGCGTCGAGAAGCGCATCGCGGGCGCAGAAGGCATCGGCGCGCACAAGACCTCGATGCTGCAGGACATCGAGCACGGCCGCGCGACCGAGATCGACGCGCTGCTCGGCTCGGTCATCGAACTCGCTCGCCTCGTCAATGTCCCGACCCCGCATCTTGACGCAATCTATGCGGTGACGAAGCTTTTAAGCGAGACGGTCGCTCGGAGCGGGAGTGGCCTGTCGTTCGCGCCGTCTGAGCCCGTTCGGAGTTGATAAGCCCATGAATGCGGACCGCACCTTGAAGGACCTTTTAGCATCGGGGCGTGACGACGCGGTGGCGATCGCGGCGCATGAGGCGCCGCCGCTGACCTATGAAGGTCTGCGCGCGCTGATCGAACGGACCTGCGCAACGTTGAACGATCTCGGAATCGGCCTTGGCGATCGAGTCGCGATTGTGTTGCCGAACGGACCCGAAATGGCGACGGCGTTTCTCAGCGTGGCGACCGCGGCGGCCTCGGCGCCGCTTAATCCCGGCTATCGCCAAGAAGAATTCGAGTTCTACCTCGAGGATCTCAAGGCGAAGGCCCTGATTGTTGAGGCCGGAAGCGAGTCGCCCGCTCTTCGCGCAGCCGAGAAGCTTGGCGTCGCGGTCCTAACCCTCACTTCGGAGCGGCAGGCCGGGGCGGGCGCGTTCGAGCTATCCGGCTCCCCGCTCGGCGCCGCCATCCGGCCCGGTCCGGTCAAACCGGAGGACGTGGCTCTCATTCTTCACACGTCCGGCACCACATCGCGGCCGAAAATCGTGCCTCTTCGCCATGCCAACATCTGGACCTCCGCGGGCAACATCGCGGCCGCGCTCGAGCTTTCAGAGCGCGACCGTGGCCTGATCGTCATGCCCCTGTTCCACATTCACGGCCTGATCGCCGGCCTTTCCGCGCCGCTCTCGCGAGGCGGATCCGTGTTTTGCACGCCGGGGTTCAACGCGCTCAAATTCTTCGCCGAAATGGAGGAGGCCAAGCCCACCTGGTACACGGCCGTGCCGACCACGCATCAAATGATCCTGACGCGCGCCGGACGTCACAAGGACGTCATCGCCCGCCATCCGCTGCGCTTCGTGCGCTCGTCGTCGTCATCGATGCCGCCGACGGTCATCGCCGAACTGGAGGCTGTCTTTCACTGCCCGGTCATCGAGGCTTACGGGATGACGGAAGCCACGCACCAGATGGCGTCCAATCCGCTCAACGGAATCCGCAAACCCGGATCGGTTGGCGTCCCTGCGGGTCCGGAAATCGCGATCATGGACGAGGCCGGACAGCTTCTTCAGCGAGGGGAAACCGGCGAGGTCGTCATTCGCGGCGAGAACGTCACCGCCGGTTACGAGAACAATGCGAAGGCGAATGGCGAGGCGTTCGTCAACGGCTGGTTCCGCACCGGCGATCAGGGAATCATCGACGCCGACGGCTATCTGACGCTCACCGGACGGCTGAAGGAGATCATCAACCGCGGCGGCGAGAAAATCTCGCCGCGCGAGGTCGACGAAGCGCTGATGGACCACCCGGCCGTCCTGCAGGCGGTGGCGTTCGCCGTGCCACACCCGATGCTCGGCGAGGACGTCGGCGCGGCGGTTGTCCTGCGCGAGGGCCTGACCGCCACCGAGCAGGAACTTGGCGCTTTCCTCTCCGAGCGTCTTGCCGCGTTCAAGACGCCGCGGAAGATCCTCTTTCTTGCCGAGATTCCCAAGGGCGCGACCGGCAAGCTCCAGCGCATCGGGCTCGCGCAAAAGCTGGGTCTGGGGTGAACGGTTGGGCGCGCGCCCGATTGCCTGGAGCAGGCGTGTCCCATGCCGCTTCGGGGCGCTCTCAAAGATCCGCTCCGCTCCTGGCGTGGCGCTTCCGCGCAGCGCCTCAGGCCGCTGCCGTGCAGGGAACGTCAATGGGTCGCGATCTGCTGCGGGTTCGGAAAGCCTTTCGGG
>DATCEJ010000087.1:0-3852 GCA_036510135.1 Roseiarcus sp.
CGCCTTGAGCGCCGGGCGGTCGATCTCCTCGAGCAATTGCCGGCGGGTGACGCCGAGCCTGCGCAGGGCCTGCTTGTCGTTGAGCTGCGTCATAAGCTCGCCAAGCGCGGCGTCGACGTCGGCGAGGCTGGTGAAGATCCTGCGCCTCAGCCTCCCGAGCAGCCAGCGCTCGACGATCAGGACGGCCTGCTCGACTTTCGCCTTGGACTAAGTCGTCGACTGCAGCTCGTGTCGGCACGACGGGCATCACGGTGCGGATCACGCATCCTTTCCATCCACTTTCCGGGCAGGCGTTCGAGCTTGTCAGCCGCGGCCAGCATTGGGGCGAGGATCGGCTGATCTATCGGGCGCCGGACGGAACGCTGCCGACCATTGCGGCTGCGCTTACCGACGTTGAGCCGGCGGACGCGTTCCGGCGGGTCGCCGCCGGGCGTGCCGCCTTCCGGACGGTCGACCTGCTGGCCTTGTGGGTCCTTTTGCAAGCAGTTCGCCAAGCAAATGGATGACGGCGATGCGTAAAGATTATTACGCCGCATATGTAAGCCAAAATATGCCGCATCGCGGTGCCGACGCTCACGTGAATGTAATAGATACAGGGAGTATATGCCGCATTCTGGAGAGGAGCGGATTTGACACCTGGCGAATTGAGGCATATTTTACTTTACGATTCGATATCAAGGTTGGTCATGGCGAGGCCAAAGCCAATACGGCAAGACACAAAGGCCGCGGCTCTGGCCCGCGACGGCGCGCTCAACCCGCACCCAGAGGCCGTCCGCGACCCTTTGTTCAACGACAATCCGTTCTTCGACCCCAAGGATCTCGTTCAAGTCCGTTACGAGATGGTGCGCCGCCATCAAGTCGACAGCCTGCCCATCAGCGAGATCGCCGACGTCTTCGGGGTCTCGCGCCCCACGTTCTACAAAGCCCAAACTGCGTTAGCCGACCATGGCCTCGCAGGTCTGGCGCCACAGCGGCGCGGACCCAAGGATGGCCACAAGATCTCGGCCGAGGTCCTCGCCTACGTCGACGAGTTGAAGGCGGCCACGCCGGATCTCACTCTGCCGCAATGCGTGGGCGCAATCGCCCTACGCTTTGGCGTCCGTGTGCACCGACGAAGCTTGGAACGGGCGCTGGCGCGCAAAAAAAAACGACTCGATTCTCTCTAACTGCCGGCGCGGCGGGCATCGTCGACGCCTACGAGCGATTGCGCGCCGCCGTGCTCGGCGCCCAACTGGTTCCTGGCGGTGGATTGGTGACCTTGCGCCGCCAGGGCATGGCCGCTTGGATCGAGGCGGCGCGCCCAACGCAAGAACTTTCTCCAGCTCTCCCCGCCCGCCCCTCGCCGACCGCGGGTGGGCTCGCGGCGAGCGAACTCACCCTCATCCTTGCCAGTCTTGTCGTCACGCTTACCGCGGAGCCAGCACATGCCGGATCTAAAAGTCACGGCCGATCACATTCAGCGCGACGCCTATCTGTACGTACGTCAATCGACACTGCGCCAAGTCGCTGAGAACGGCGAGAGCACGCAACGGCAGTATGCTCTGCGTGATCGCGCGATCGCCGCAGGCTGGCCGCCCGAGCGCATCCACGTCATCGACTGCGATCTTGGCAAGTCTGGATCCAACGCGATTACCCGCGATGGCTTCCAAGAGCTCGTCAGCGAAGTCGCCCTCGCCAAGGCGGGCATCGTCATGGGCCTCGAAGTCTCCCGGCTGGCGCGCAACTCCGCTGATTGGCACCGGCTTCTTGAGCTATGCGCGCTGACCGCCACTCTCATTCTCGACGAGGATGGCATCTACGACCCAGCCAGCTTCAACGACCGGCTGCTGCTCGGGCTCAAAGGCACGATGAGCGAGGCCGAGTTGCACATTCTCAAGGCCCGCATGCGGGGCGGCCAACTCAATAAGGCTCGCCGCGGCGAGCTTGAGATCGGCCCTCCGGTGGGTTTGATCTACCGCCCCGATGGAAGCCTCGACCTCGACCCCGACGTCGAGGTGCAAGGGGCGCTTCGTTTGGTCTTCGATACTTTTGAGCGCACTGGAAGCGCGATACGAACGGTCCGATTCTTCCTGGATCAAGGCATCCTGTTTCCCCGGCGATTACGCAAAGAACCAAACAAAGGCGAGTTGCTATGGGCGCCGCCCCGCCATGCCCGCATTCTGCAGGTTCTGCATAATCCGCGATACGCCGGCGCATTCGTCTATGGCCGAACACGCACGCGCCACCGACCCGACGGCCGTGTCTCCCAGATCAAAGTGCCGATGGCTGACTGGCAGTTCGTCATGCCCAACCTGCACCGCGGATACATCGGCTGGGAGCGCTTCAAGGCCAACCAGCTTCGGCTCGCCGACAACGCCCGAGCCTACGGCGTCGAACGTCGGTTAGGGCCGGTCCGGGAGGGGCCCGCCTTGCTCCAGGGCCGCGTGCTTTGCGGCCTGTGCGGCGAGCGAATGGGCGTCCGCTACAGCCAGGAACATGGGCAGACAGTCCCAGTCTATCTTTGCCAAGAGACCGTGGTGCGCCGCGGAGGCAAGATCTGCCAGTCGGTTCCTGGCAAGGTTGTCGATCCGGCGGTCGGCGCGCTTTTGGTCGAGTTGATGACGCCCATGGCCTTGGAGGTCAGCCTCGCGGTCCAGCGCGAACTCGAGGCGCGCGCCGCCGAGATCGATGTTTTGCGCCGCCAGCATATCGAGCGGACGCGTTACGAGGCCGAACTGGCGCGGCGGCGCTACATGAAGGTTGACCCCGATAACCGTCTCGTCGCCGATGCCCTTGAAGCCGAGTGGAATGAGAAGCTGCGGCTCCATACCGACGTCGTCGAGGACTACGAACGACGCGGCCCGGATGAGGCGGCCGCGTTCGACGCGGAGATGCGCCGCCACGTCTTGGAACTCGCTGAGCAGTTTCCACGGATTTGGAGCGACCCTCGCGTCGATGTGCGCGAGCGCAAACGGATCTTGCGTCTGCTGATTGATGACGTGACCCTGGTCAAGACCAACACGATTACGGCTCACGTGCGGTTGTCGGGCGGCGCCACGCGCACGCTCGAGCTCGACCGGCCTTTACCCATTGCCCAGATCCGTAAGTTCAAGCAAGAACTCGTTGTCGAAGTCGACCGCCTTCTCGATAGCTACTGTGATCGTGAGATCGCCGATATCCTGAACCAGCGGGAGTTGCGCACATGGGAAGCCAAGCCCTTCAATCTCAAGAAGATCGCTTTCATCCGCGGCGCCTACAACTTGGCGAGCCGTCACCACCGACTGCGTGATCGGGGCATGCTAACAACTGCGGAGGTAGCCGCGCGCTTCGGTGTCTCGGAGAGCGCCGTGCATCAGTGGGGCCGCGATGGCCTCATCAAGAAGTGCTACAGCGACAATCTCCACCGTGGCCTTTGGGACGTGCCATCAAACCTTGCAATCGCCAAGGGATGCGGAGGTCGCAGGCCTCGCGCAGCTAAGATCTCGCGCATCACTGCGCCACTAGCGGAACAGGGTGCAATATGAAGCCTTCGCCTTGTCGCGCGGCTTCCTCGGCCTTGCGGGCAGAATGGCGGTTCCATAATGGGCCGCCATCTCGGCGTAGGTTCGATTGACCTGGGGGTCGTAGAAGCTGGGCTTGACGACGGCGGTCTTGGCGTTGTCCGGCACGACGAGTTCGGGAACGCCGCCGATCGCCTCGAAGGCGCGCACATGGGCGTCGATCCAGTCGGGGAGCGCCTGCGTCCAGGTCGCCTTGGCGAAGGTGAAGCTCGACGCTCCCAACACCGCGACGAAGATCTGCGCCATGCGGATTTCGCCGGTGAGCCGATCGATGACGACCGGAACGCCGTCGCCGGCGTAATCGACGAACAGC
>DATCEJ010000088.1:0-2037 GCA_036510135.1 Roseiarcus sp.
ATTCTGGGGCAAGGACGTCAATCTCGCAGTCGTCGACGAGATCGCCGCTCCGGACATGCTCTTGAAATATTCCCTCCACGCGCCTCGCCGTGGCCGCGACGACATCAAGGCGTTCATGACCGACTTCCGCGCCGCGTTTCCGGACCTCAACTTCTGGGGCGCCGCCGATCTGATCGCCGAAGGCGACTATGTCGTCGGCCAATGGGAGGGTGGCGGAACCCACACCGGTGCTGCCTTCAACGACTTCTTGGTTGGCAGCCTTCCTGCCGCGACCGGCCGCAAAATGCGCTTCACCGGCACGACCGTGCTGAAGGTGATCGACGGCAGAATCGCGGCGGAGGTCGGCCTCGACGACGGCGTCACTGCGTTAACTCAGCTCGGCCTGCTGAAAGCCGCCTGATCGAACCGAGGCCGCCCCTTTTTACCTACGTGAGCAAATCAGGGGGTGGCCTCGCTCGGAGCACCAAAGCGCGTTGTCGGGCTTATACACGCTCGTCTCGAAGAGATAGTGATAGTTGCTGTTGAGCCCGTCGTTGTTCGGCGCCGGCTGCAGTGGGTCGAATGGCTCGATGCCAATCGAGGCCGCATGCGTCCCGGTGGTCTGTGAGGTGACGGGCAGGGTGATCGAGCCGGGCGCTTCTCCGCGTTCGACCCAGGTGACGAGCTGAGGCATGAACTGCACGGTCGTTGCGGGGTCGCCGTCGACGGGTTGCCCGCAAGGGCAGTGATAGAGGCCCGGAACCATGTAGAGCCGGCTGAAGGATTGCGCCGCGGGCAGCCCTCCCGCCTGTCCCACGACCGCCCGATAGTAGTTGATGCTCGCGAAAGGCGGAATCGCCTGGTCCGCCCAGCTATGGTAGATGATGAGCTTGCCGCCATTGGCGGCAAACGCGCTCAAGTCCGGGTCGGTCGCATTGTAAATCCCGCCCAGTTGCTCGAGCTGTTCGTGCATTGCGGCCGTGAAGGGCACTGAGCCCAGCGCGACCTTGCCCGGGTGGTTGGGCATGAACGCCATATCGTTCAGGTACGCGAGACCGATCCCCGCGGCATAGCTGTCGGCGGGCGCCGCGGTGTCCTTCGCCGGCATCACCAGCCAATTGGCCCAGGCGAGTTCGGATCCGTAGGGCTCTCCGCCATCGAACAGGCCATGACCGTCCTTGTCTGACGGCCCGCGATATTCGTCGCGAACCACGCGGATCTGCGCGTCGGTCAGGCAGTTCGGCTGGTCGGAGCCGTTCGCGCAGCGCATGCTCGCGGGATCGAAAGCGCAAGCGCGCGGGTCCATGATCACGCCGTTCTCGTTCGCGCAGGCGGCCATGACCGCGGCGTGCAAGGCGGGAAGTTTCTCTGCGGTCAGAATCTGCCCGCCTTGCACGTTGAGGTTGGCCGCGGCGACCCAGGGCGCAACCAGGCCGACGAGCGGCGCCCAGTTGTTGGCGGGGGCGCCGGCGATGATGCCGTCGAAGTCGGCTGGATAACGCTGCGCCAGGACCAGCGCTTCGTGCCCGCCGTCGGAGACTCCGCTGAAGTAGGAATAGGCGGGCTTGCGGCCATAAAAGGCGCGCACGATGGCCTTCATCGCGTGTGCAAGCTGATGCTCGGAACTGTACCCGAATACTGCCCGTAAGCGGAGGTCGTTCCGCGCCCAAAGCGCGTCGCCGTTGGTCGGCGCCTCATGGCCCTGATCGTCGGCTGCAACGACCATCTCGCCGTTTTGCAGCGGCCCATAGGGCGCCTGGTAGCCGCTGGTCCGCGACGGATCGTCGAGACTTACGTCAGCCTTGCCGCAAAGCCCTCCGCAGCCTTGCTGCAGATAGTCGCCGCGCCAACTCTCGGTCGGCAAGAGGGCCTCGAACTGGGTGACAGGGCTGATGTAGCCTTTGACGTCGCAGAAGGGATGACCGTTGCGCGTCGCGGTCGCGGCCGAGCTAATCCGGGCGTCCAGCGCAGTGAAATCTGAATTCGCCAGGGCCTCACACGAGATGATTGGAAGAATGGCGCCGGCCTCCGCTGCGGACGCGTCGGTCGTCATCGCAA
>DATCEJ010000089.1:0-2254 GCA_036510135.1 Roseiarcus sp.
CTCCGCATAAGCAGCATTCGCCCGCGCCTGCGGCGCGAGGGGGCTAAGATGCTTGCGGACCGCATCCAAAGCCCAGCGAAGGTTGATCGCGGTCGGCCGGGTCCGTGCAAGCGTCTCATGCGCGGCGTCGAGCGCGGCGTCGCTTGGATCCTCCCGCATGGCGAGCGCGAGTCCGTAGGCCGCCGTCGCGCCGATCAGCGGCGCCCCGCGCACCCACATGTCCCGGATCGCGGTCGCCGACTCGGCGACATTGCGCAGCGTCGCGACCTTGAACTCATGCGGCAGCCAGCGCTGGTCGATGACGTCGACGCTTGAACCGTCCTGGTTGAGCCAGATCGTGCGGTACGGCCGTCCCTCAACCTTCACGAAAGCGTACTCCTTATTCCCGCGTCCACAGCCCTGCTTGAGGTCGCTGCCTCGATATCATGAACGAACAACCCGCGGAATCCAGGCTCTCATTGGCAGCTCCATCCGCTATCTGTATTCGCCAGGCAGGCGCAGGAGCGCGGCAGGGGTTTGCCGGATCCTGTTGGCCAAGCACTTGACCAAGTCGACCGAAGGGGACAATCTCGGTCCTTGATGGACGCGCGCTCCGCGCCCGGCGCTCATCCGCAGGCCACGAATCCATGACCACCATTGTCAAGGTCGGTAAGGCGAAAACCTATCTTTCCGATCTCCTCGCAAGGGTTGAGGCGGGCGAGGAGATCACCATCGCGCGCGGCGATGTGCCGATCGCCAAGCTGACGCGGATCGAAAAGGCGAATGACCTCGCTGCGGTCGTTGCTGAGGCGCGCGCTGCGCGGTCGCGGGCGAAGTCCGTGACCCGAGAGGAGATCCTGGCTTGGAAGCGCGAGGGAGCGCGGGGGGGATGACCGTCGTGGTCGACGCCTCGATTGCGGCCGCCTGGCTCCTCCCCGAGAAGGACAGCGACGCAGCGGAGGCAGTCATCATGTCATTGTCGGGGCGACCGCCCGTCCCATCGCTGTTCTGGCATGAGGCGCGCAACATTCTCGTCATGGCCCAGCGGCGCGGACGCATTGTCGCCGGCGAGCCCGCCGCGGCGATGGGCAGACTGCGCCGGCTGCCGCTCGAGGATGCCGGCGCGGGCTCGGATAGCGCCGTTTTCGCTCTTGCGCTCGCGCATGGCCTCACTGCCTATGACTCAGCCTATCTTGCCCTTGCGCAGGAACGAGGACTTCCCCTCGCGACATTGGATCAAAAGCTGGCTCAAGCGGCGCGCCGGGAAGGCGTCACATTGCTCGGGCCGCTGCAAGCGGCGCATGATTAGGTGGTTTCCCGCATGATGCGGCGGTTCACGCTCGAGGCGGCGACCGACCTTGCCGCGCGCGCAATCCGCGCCGCGGGCGCCAGCGACGAGGCGGCGCTATCGCTGGCGCGGGCCACCGTCTCCGCCAATGCGCACGGCAAAGGCTCGAGCGGCTTTTCCCATCTCATGGACTATCTGGCCGCCTTGAGAGCGGGGCGGATCGTCGGCGATGCTGAGCCTTTTGTGACTTCGCCCGCGCCCGCCGCGATCCATTGCGATGCGAAAGGCGGCATCGCGCAAACGGGCTTCGACCTTGCTTTCGATTCGCTCTGCGAGCGCGCGCAGACTTTTGGGATCGCGCTGTTTGCGCAGAACGGAAGCTACACTACGGGCGAGCTCGGCTATTATCCCCGCCGTCTCGCTGAGCGAGACCTCGTCGCGTTCGCTGCGACAAGCGGACCCGCGTTGATGACCGTCTCGGGCGCCAAGACGCCCGTCTATTGCACGAATCCGATCGCCTTCGCCGCGCCGCTCGATGAGGGGCCGCCGCTGCTGATCGACCAGGCCTCCAGCGCAACCGCCTTTGTCCAGCTCAGGCATTATGCGGAGCGAGGCGAGCCCTTGCCTGCGGGCTGGGCTGTGGACGGCGACGGGCAGCCAACCACCGATCCGAAAGCCGCGCTTCGCGGCGCGCTGCTCGCTTTCGGTGGCGCGCGGGGCGCCAACATCGCGCTCATGGTGGAGGTCATGGCCGCGGGGCTTGCGGACGCGAACTGGGCCCTCGACGCGCCCTCGTTCACCTCGGGTGATCGCTCGCCCGGCGCTGGCCTCCTTGTCATCGCCATCACGCCAGCTCTGCTCGCGCCGGACTTTCCGCAGCGCCTCAGACTCCAGCTCGACCGGCTCGCCAAGCTTGGCGTTCATATTCCCGGGCGACGGGCCCCAGCGAACGAAATCGAATTGCCCGACATGCTTGCAGCAGAGATC
>DATCEJ010000090.1:0-2588 GCA_036510135.1 Roseiarcus sp.
GTTGCGGTCGATGGACCAAGATGTCGCTTTCTCGTTTTCGGCCACCTTGTTCTTGGAGAGCAAGAGTTTGGGCCTGCTGGCCGCGTTGAGATCGACTCGAAGCGGAAGCGACTTACGTTCCGGCCAGATCTCAACGATCGCTGGGGCCAGCAATATCCCGAGGCCGTTTACCGTCTTGTAACAAGCACGCCTGGGCGGGTCGAAGCCATCGGCGGCGACGAACTTCTGTACGCCGACGGAAAGCGACGCAGCGACGCGTTTGTTGCGATCCGCACGAAGCCGACGAGTGACTTCGTGTTCGCGGTCGTGGGCTCGATGACCGACCCAAAGAAGGCCGATGCGCTTTCGTCAAAGTATTCGAAGCCGGTCGACGAAGCGGCGATGCTCAAGCCTGCCGACCGCTTCTGGCGAAACCTCACCCGTGGGGTCCGGGTAAGGAGCGCCAGGGACTCCGCGGATGCGCTAGCCGTCGACACGGTCCTTCCCTGGCTTGCGCATGACGGGATGATTCATCTGACCGCGCCGCACGGCCTCGAACAATACACCGGCGGCGCCTGGGGCACGCGTGACGTCTGCCAGGGCTCGATCGAACTCCTGCTGACGCTCGAGCATGATCAATCCGTCAAAGAGATTCTGCGCATTCTCTTCGCTCAGCAATACGAAGAGAGCGGCGACTGGCCGCAATGGTTCATGCTCGAGCCCTATTCCGTGGTGCAGGATAAGGAGTCGCACGGCGACATCATCGTCTGGCCGCTCAAGGCGCTCTGCGACTATATCGAGGCCACCGGGGATTTTGCCCTCCTCGACGAGCCGATCGCCTGGCGCCGCGCGGATAATTTCGAGAAGACGCCGCACGTCGATCCGGTGACTGGTCACATCGACAAGTTGATCGAGACGGTGCGCGCGCGCTTCATTCCAGGCACGAACCTTGTTCGTTATGGCCACGGCGACTGGAACGACTCGCTGCGGCCGGTCGATCCGACGACAAGCGATTGGATGACGAGCGCCTGGACGGTCGTGCTCCTTTACGAGCAACTACGCCGCTATGCCGAAATTCTTCGTCAAGCGAAGCGCTCGCCCAAGCGCGCCAAGGAGCTCGACGCGCTCGCGACCGCGGTGCGCAAGGACTTCAACACTTACCTTATTCGCGACGGAGTCGTCGCTGGCTATGGCGTGTTCCGGCCGGAAGGCGGCGAGCCGGAGCTCTTGCTGCACCCAAGCGATAAGAAAACGGGCCTCGCCTATTCGCTCTTGCCCATGACGCAGAGCATGATTGGCGGCCTGTTCACGCAAGCCCAGGCGCGCAAGCACTTGAGCCTCATTCGCAGACATCTTCTTTTCTCTGACGGCGCGCGGCTCATGGACAAGCCGATCATCTATCACGGCGGCCCGGAGACGTTCTTTCAGCGGGCGGAATCGGCGGCCTTCTTCGGCCGTGAAATCGGCCTCATGTATACGCATTCTCACCTTCGCTATGGCGAGGCGATGAGCGACATCGGCGAGTTTGAGGCTCTGTGGCAGGCGCTGCTGGTCGCCAATCCAATCGCCGTGACGGACGAGCTTCCGCATGCCTCGCTGAGGCAGCGCAACGCCTATTTCAGTAGCAGCGACGCGGCCTTCCAAGACCGCTATCAAGCAAGCGACGAATGGGCGCGGGTCGGAGCAGACACGATCGCCGTCGATGGCGGCTGGCGGGTCTATTCAAGCGGGCCCGGCCTCTATGCCAACATGCTGATCCGCCACGCCTTCGGACTTCGACGTCAATTCGGGAAGCGAATCGTCACACCGGGCTTGAGAAAGTTGCGGCGAGACCTCAGCCTCGAATGGCCTGGTCGGCCCGGCGGCGGCTCGCGGCGGCGGTGATAAAGGCGGCGTAGCTCCAGGCCAGATGTTTGGCCGAAGTCTGTGCGCCTGTTGCGCGATCGAACTGTTCCGAGAGATCCCCGCTCCGCGGCGTGTACGCCTGCACAGTTCGCATGAACAAATCGCCGCGCATGAAAGCGGCCTGTGCAGGACTTTCCCTGCCTAAGCGCTCACGAAAGCGCGCGTTCTCGCTGGTCACGGGCATCCCGGCGCCTGATCGCAGCGCAATCGCCATTCTGAAATAGAATTCGGCCGCGGCGAGCGTCGCCAGATACCAGGGGTTGCCGCCGTAATAGGCGTCTTTTCCGTAACGCCCCATTGCCGGGCCGCGCTCAGGCGGACGCTGTTGGTTGATTGGATATTCTGCGTCAAACAAGTCTTCAAGCGCGGTCAGTGTGGCCTGGGCCTTCGGGTCAAGCACGCTATGCGCTCCCTTCGCGCGCCCAGCGTGGAGCACGCCAAGAATCACCGCAATGTCGAGCGTCTTTTCCGGGACGCCTCCGACGACCCCTGTCCTTGACCGATAATAGCCGTCTCCGGCGCTCCAATAGGCGTCGAGGCTCGCGTTGAGCTGGCCTGCCGCAGAACGGCAACCGTCAGCGCGCGCGGCGTCGCCGGTTTCCTCAAGCCACTCGGCGCCGCGAACAAGCGCCTCGGCTTGCGCAAGCTGTATGTAGTAATGATAGCCGGACTCTTCCTCCCAGATGTCGAACGAATGCTCGGCT